>JAKAHU010000107.1 GCA_021825385.1 Chloroflexota bacterium
CGTCGCTGAGCGCCGACGCGAACGGCTGGGCGTGGACCTACAGCACCCGGACCCGGGCCTGGGCGGCGCCCCCAGCCGTGCCGTCACCACCGCTCACGGGCGGGATCGCGGCCACCTCGTCGCCGTCGCGCAGGCGGTCGGACAAGTCCGCGTACGACCCGTTGACCGCGAAGCGCAGCGTCTCGCGCCCGGGCCCCAGCGCGGGCACCTGCGCGACCGCAGCGTCCCAGGCATCGGCCACCGTGGCGCCATCGACCACCTCGACACCCAGCTCCCGCGTTCCGGCAGCCTCGCGCTGCATCGCGAACAGGCGCACGCGGACGTTCATCGGTGCCTCCTAGACCAGCAGGCCGGCGCCGAAGTACAGCCCGGCCGCCACGATCGTCCCGGCGGCGATCGTGCCCACGTTGATGTACAGCAGCCCGGTCGCCGATTCCATAGACCGCGAGCGGGCCGTCTGCACGGCCGCCCACGAGACCGCCAGCGGGAACACGAGGCCAACCAGCAGGCGAAGCCAGACGAACAGCGCCCAGGGCCCCGCGAGGGCGGCGAACGGCCCGCCGGCAGCGCCCGGCCCAGCTCCGGTGCCGACCCACAGGACGAAGAGCGCCACCTGCACGACCACCACGCCCAGCAGGAGCCGGCTGATCAGCACCAGCGGCGCCTCGGGCAGCCGGGGTGTGACCAGGTACCAATGGCCCAGGATCATCGCGGCGAACACGCCCCCCGTCGCCGCCGCGAGGGCCAGCAGCTGGACGCCGAGCATCAGCGTCGCGAGGGCGCTGCCGCTGCCCCACGCCAGCGCCCCGCAGGCAAGCGATGCCACCCCGGCGGCGAGGCCCGCCGTCGCTGGCCACACACCGCGTCGACCACGGGCGAGGGCCACCGTGGTGACCACGGCGAGGACGATGAACACCGCCATCGCGGCGCGGCGGGGCACGTCGAACGCCGGGTCCGCGACGATCGGCGAGCCGGTGGCGGCCGGAGCGAGGCCGTCGTCCGACAGCCAGGCGAGGATGCCGAAGCCGGCGGCGGAGAACGCCGTGAACGCGAGGAACCCCCTGGTGGCGGGCGTGCGGAGGCGCGCCACCAGGACGACGGCGAAGGAGCCGACGGCAAGGCCGGCGAGGACCGTCCAGTTGATCAGGGCGAGGTTGGCGGCGATCTGGGACGCGAGCACGCCGCGAGTGTAGCCGGGCTGACCGCTCCCGCCGCCACGGGCGGATAATCCGGCAGCGCAGGGGACGCCGCCCGACGACGGCGGCAGCCGACGCGCCAGCGGAATTCGGAGGCGAGCAATGTCGATCGGACGCGACACCAGCTTCACCTGGCTCGGCCATGCCGCCGTCGAGATGCGCACGCCGGGCGGCAAGGTCGTCCTGTTCGACCCATGGCTCGGCAACCCCAAGAGCCCCCGGCCGGCCGACGTCCTCGACCGCTGCGACCTGCTGCTCGTGACCCACGGCCACGGCGACCACCTGGGCGACGCGGTGGCGATCGGAGCGCGGTTCCGGCCCGCCTGGCCGTGCATCCACGAGATGAGCTTGTGGCTCGCCCGCCGGCTGCCCGGCGGCGCCGACGCGGTAATGGGCATGAACAAGGGCGGGACGGTCGACGCGGCCGGCCTGCGCGTGTCGATGACGCGAGCCGAGCACTCCGCGGGCGACTGGAACATGGACGCGGCAACCACGCTGTACCTGGGCGAGCCGGCGGGCTTCGTGGTCGAGCTGGAGAACGGGTTCCGCGTCTACCACGCCGGTGACACCGACGTGTTCGGCGACATGGCGCTCATCCGCGAGCGGTTCCGCCCCGACCTCGCGATGCTCCCGATCGGCGGCCACTACACGATGGACCCGGCCGGCGCGGCCATCGCGGCCGAGCTCTTGGGGGTCCAGCACGTCCTGCCGATCCACTGGGGCACCTTCCCGATCCTGGCCGGCACACCTGCCCAGCTCGAGGCCGCGATCCGGGCGCGCGGCGGGACGGCAACGGTCCACCACTGGCAGCCGGGCGACACCATCAGCTGATGCGACGGAGGTGCTCTGCGTGGGCGCGCAGCCGCGCCTCAGGCCGTCGAGTGGCGGCGCGCGAGCAGCGTTTGGGCGAGCAGGCCGAACCCGAGGCCGACGAGCAGCCCGAAGGCGTTGTCGAACACGTCCCCGGATTCGCACGCGCGACCCATGGCGACCACAATCTCCTGCGTGGCCTCGATGGCGAGTGGCAGCAGTGCGGCCGCGACAGCGAGCGCCAGCCTCGGGCGGCCAGCCGGCAGGAGGCCGATGGCGATCCCCAGCGGGATGAACGCCATGACGTTGAGGAATGGGTCGTCCATCCGAGCGTAGACGGACCACGGGGCCAGGCCGAACCGCGAGAGGTCGCAGTGGATCGGGCCTCTGACACCCGACGTCAGCGCCTGCCGGCTGGGGGCGATCGTAAGGGCGAGCACGGCACCCAGGCCGGCCATCAGGAGCCAGGCGACCCAAGCTTCGGTCCCAAGTCGCCGGGCGACGCGCCGACACAAGAGTGTCGCCGCCCCCAGCGCGATGATCACCGCGGGGAGCATCGTCGGGTAGCGAAACGCAAGCCAGAAGTGCGCGAGCGCGTCCATCGGGCGAAGTGTGCCGGATAGGTCAGCCGTAGGCACTGACGCCCCGCGCGGATGCTCGCCGAGCGAGCGGGCCGAGGCGCCTGCAACGCCACCCGTACCCTTGGCGATGGGCGGGCAGGCCGACGATGGAGCCAACGATCCTCCCGCGCAGATCGGGTTGGGAGCCGGGCCTGGAAGCATCGCTTCTTCTGTGCTGACTCAGGCCGCCGATGGTCAGGGCCGGAGTAGCGCTGCGAAGCGGCCCGACCAGTAGCGCTGTCAGGTCCCGTTGAGCCGCAGGAGCCGGAGGAGGACGAGGGCCGACACCCCGCGCCGGAGTCAGCTCATGCCGCGAGCCTCGAAACGTCGGGCGACGACGATGTCGACCGCCTTCTCCATCGGGCCCGAGGACGCCATGGGCACGACGGCGTCGTTCTCGACCGGTGAACCGCTCGGCGAGGCCGGTCCAGGTCTCCGCCCCCGCGTAGAGGGTCCGGCCGGTGAGCACCCGCCGGCTGCGCCCGGTCCGCCGCGTCCCGTCGAACACGAGGCCGATCTTGACCTCGAGCTCGGTCCCCGACGCACGGTCGTGGACCATGGTGCCGTCGACGCTCACCCACACCGTGCCGCGGCGCCTCGGCCGGCCGCGCCGGTCGGGGCGGGCGCCCAAGAGAGCCTCGGTCTCGGCCGCCCGCGCGGCCTCGAGGGCCGCCCCCTCCTCGGCCACCCGGCGGTGGAGCTCGGTGCAGCCGACCGGCCAGCGCGGCAGCTCGCCCACCGTCTCGGCCGCCTTGGCGTGGCTCATCTCGGTCACTCGCCAGAGGGCCCACTCGCGGACGCCCAAGGTGTGCTGGGCCCGGGTTTGCGAGGCCCAGGGCCGCGTCGAGCGGGACCGACTCTGCCCCGCAGCCGGCGCTGCGGCACCGGCTGCGGGGCAGCTCGACCTCGCCCGTCAGGGTCACCAGCCGCCGGGGCGCCCGGCCGTTCGCCTTCACGGTGCCGCCACACGCACCGCACGCGCCCGGCGCCGGCAGGAATGCTCCAGCCTGGCCACGAGCGCCTTCCGCAGAGCACGACCGACGTCCGCGAGCGCGGCCGCGATCGCCCGCTCCAGCGAGCCGACGTCCGCGTGCTCGGTCGTGAGTCGCACCTCGATCGGGACCGGACAGTCCATGGCTGAGCCCCTCTTCGCTGCTGCTGATGTCAGAACCAACAGCGTGACCGATTGAGCTCGCCTCTTTCCGGCCGGGCTGGCACAGACGCTGGGGTGCTTACGCCGGGCCTCGCCGCGATTGACGCTTCAGGTTGCGGTGGCCGATGATGACGGCCCTGACACGGGTGCCGGCGTTCCAGGTTGGCCGGGCGCGCAGGGGATTGGAGAACGTGGACGTCCGGCAGCTGCTCGCCATCACCCGGAAGTGGATCCCGCTGCTGGTCGCCGGCATGGTGGCCGCCGCTGTCGTCGGCTTCGGGATCAGCTCGCTCCAGGCCAAGACGTTCGAATCCAGGACGACCCTGATCGTCGGGCAGTCCCTGTCAAGCAGCAGCCCCGACTACACCGGCCTGCTCGCTTCCGAGCAGCTGGCGACAACATATGCCTCGATCGCGGCCACTCGCTCGCAACTGCAGGGCGTCATCGCGCAACTGAACTTGGCAACCACTCCGGACGAGCTGTCTCGGCGAGTCGACGCGAGCGCGGTCAGCGGGAGCTCGCTCATCACCATTACGGTCCAGGACTCCATCCCTGACCGAGCAGCAGCAATCGCGAATGCCCTGGCGGACGCCCTGATAAAGGAGATGTCCCCGAGCGCCGGCCTCGCGAAGGACTTCCACACGTCCGTCACCGACACGCTGACCGCCACCCAGGACCAGATCTCGTCGACGAACGAGAGGGTCCAGGAGCTGCTGTCTACAGCAAGCCGGACTGCGGCTCAGGATGCCGAGCTGGCCACGCTCCAGGCCCAGCTGGTCACGCTGCGCTCGGCGTACGTGTCGCTGCTTGGGCTGGCGACCTCGACCGGTGCCACCAACACCGTTGCAGTGGTTGACCCCGCGGTGGCCGCCGCGGACCCGATCGGACCGCGCACGCTGCTCAACACGCTCGTAGCCGCCATCCTCGGCCTGCTTGCCGCAGCGGGCATCGCGGCCATCGCCGAAGTCCGGAACGACCGGGTCGGCGAGATCGAGCAAATTGAGCGGGAAGCGCGGGCGCCGCTTCTCTCTTCGATCGGGCTGCTCAAGCTGCCCGGAGACTGGGGGGCATACCCACTCGTGACCGTGATCGCGCCCAGATCCGGCGCCGCGGAGGCGTACAGTCGGCTCCGCGCCAACCTCGAGTTCGCGTCCGTCGATCATCCGATGCACTCGCTGCTCGTCGCGAGCGCGCAACCGAGCGAGGGCAAGACACTCACCGCGGCGAACACGGCGGCCGCCTGGGCGCAGACTGGGCGTCGAGTCCTCCTCGTCGATGGCGACCTCCGGATGCCGTCTGTCCACACCGTCTTCGGCACGCGGAACGACCACGGACTCACGACTGCGCTCGTCGCCGAGTCCGTCCCGCTCGATCGCCTGATCGCCGAGACCGGCCAGCCCAACCTGTGGGTCCTGCCGAGCGGTCCGCTGCCCCCGAATCCCGCCGAGCTGCTGGCGTCGCGCCGAATGCGCGCACTGCTCGAGACCCTGAGGAGCTTGTACGATCTGGTCGTCATCGACAGTTCGCCGCTGTCTGCCGTCGCCGATGCGGCAATCGTGGGGGCGCTCGTCGGCGCGACCGTCCTCGTCGTCGACAGCGAGCGCGGCAAGCGCCGATCGCTGATCCGGGCACGCGACCAACTCGCGCTCGCAGGAGCGAACGTCATCGGGGTCGTGGTCAACCGGGCCCCCGGCGGCCGCGGCCTCGACGAACCAGGCCCGTACGGTGGGTACCTGCGGAGGGCGACGCAGCCCGCGGCCGTGTCGCCGGCGGGGAGAGCGCAAGCTCCAACGTCGGATCCGACACCGGCGTGGGCGACGCCGCAGGCGGGCGAGTCGGCCGCGACGAGCCAATCGGGCCAATCGGGCTGATCCCCCACCGTGAGCGAGGCGTCGACGGCACCACGGCACGCGGCCGGGTCCGACGCCTTCGCCGGTCAGCCTCTCGACAACGCGGGTGCACTGTGACCGGCGGGGACAGTACGTCACCGGTCCTTCGGCAGCCGCCCTTCGACAACTGCGGCCAGGGTCTGGCCCAACCGGTCGAAATCGTGCCCCCGTCGCACATAGTCCAACCCGGAGGCGCCCATGCGCTCGAGATCTGCAGGTGGCATCTCGGCGAGGCGTAGGAACGCGCTCGCGAGCGCCTTGGGATCGTCGGGTGCGATGGTCACCCCAGCCCCGCTCGCCTCCACCGGATCGTATGCGCACTCGCAGGCGAAGACGACCGGACGCTCGGCTGCCATGTACTCGAAGAGCTTGTTGAAGCTGACGCCGTACCGGTAGACCGGCGTCCAGGTCGTGTGCACAACGGCGGCGTCCAGCGACCGGAGAACGCGCGGCACTTGCGCCTTAGAGATCGACGCCAGAATGGCAACCCCGGGGCGGCCGTAAGCTGCGGCCTCGACCACCGGCCGCTCGGGGCCGTCGCCTACGACCACGAGTCCGATGCGTCCCGGAGCCCGCTCCTCGGCCACCCCGGCGGCCTCCAACAGCAGTTCGGCCCGATTCACCCGTCCCAACGCACCGACGTACCCGATGACGAAGCGGCCCTCGCCCCGGAGGCGGTCGACGGCCTTGAGTACGTCCGCTGATGCGGGTGTCAGCTCCGGGCGAACACCACCAGGCGCGAAGTGCTCGAGATCGGCGCCGTTGGGGAGGTACACGACTCGGTCGTCGGGGAGTCCCTGCCCTCGGAGGTAGTCGCTGATGCCGGGCAGCAACGTGATGACCGCTGTCGCGCGGCACACCAGGAACGCCTCTAGCCACCGAAGACCGCGCTCGGGCAGGCTCCCAACCCGCATCGCGCCGAGGTCCACTAGCGTCTGCGGCCACAGGTCACGGATCTCGAACACGAACGGCACGCCCCGCATGCGGGCCGCGAGCCATGCCCCGAACGCGGCGAACGGGTGCACCGTCGAGCCGATCACCATGTCGGGGCTGGCCTCTCCCCACTGGGCCACCACGAACAGCAGCGTGAACGAGAGCATGTTGAGCACGCGCCGACCCGTGTTCCCCTGGTACGGGATGGTCCGCAGCCACACGAACGGGACGCCCTCGACGCTCTGCCGACGCACAAGCGATCGGCCCCAGGAGACGCGCTCGTGGTGGCCCCCATGAGCGAAGCCAGCCGCGAAGATGGTCACACTGTGCCCCCGTGCCTGGAGCTGGCGGGCAAGCGAGTAGTGGCGGGTGCCCGCAGGAACGTTGGGGCCGGCCGCATAGTGGTTGACGATCCACACCCGGCGGCGGCCGGGCTCCCGCCGATGTCTCATGACGCCAACTCCTCGACGAGCTCCCGGTAGTGGCCCCGGGCGCGGTCGCCGGCCACGGTGTCGTTGTGGACCAGCAGGACGAGGGTGCCGTTCCGACGACGCGCCTCGGCGGCCACGCGCTTCGTGGAATCCGCTGCTGACGGCCAGTCGAGCCCTTGATAGCCGAGCAGCGTCACGTCCATGACCGCGAGAGGGCGCTCGCGAAGGCCGAGGGGGCGGCGCTCCACGACATCAAAGACGTCGTGCTCGCGGCAGGTGCTCGACCGGAACCCCGGCGCATCGGCGAACCCCATGCTCGAGTCATGCGCCAGACCCGCCGCGGCGAGATGGCGCCAGGTGTCGGGAACCCGGAAGCGGAGGTAGTGCTGGCGGTTGCCGAAGTCGTCCTGAACGATACCCAGCTCGCGGCACCGGTCCCGAAGCGCGCGGGCCTCATGGGCCAGCCGACCAGCAGACGCGTAGCTCCCGAAGCTCCCGTGGAGGCCGATCGAATGGCCGCGCGCGTGCAGGTCCTGCAGCACGCTGGCGAACGGCGCATCGGTGAGGGAGTAGCGGAAGTCCTCGTCGCCGGGGCCCGTCCCGGCCTGGAAGTAGAACGTGCTCTTGAGACCGTGGCGCTCGCTGACCGTGGCGAGGAAGCCGAACGAGGCGACAGGGTCGCGGTCAACCCGCCCGGAGCCTGCGTCCAGAGCTGCGCGAGCACGGCTGACGGCAAGCCGTGGATCGCGCCGTATGAGGAGGTCGGCAGCGATGGATCGGCCGATGACACGTGCCGGGCGGCCCAGCGTGGACCAAGGCCGGTCGATGTCGTGGGTCAGGCAGAGCTGGAAGGGCCCCTCGTGACGACAGAGGTCCGGCCACGCAGCGCGCAACGCGAGCCACAAGAGGTCCACGAGATCGTCCACGACGGGGCGCCCGACCACCTCCTCGGCAACCGCCCAGGAGGCCTTCGTCGGGAAACGGTCGTAGGCATCGCGCGGCCCTCTCTCCACTTCCTCGAGTCGTGCCAGCAGTGCGAAGACACTGCCGAAGACGTCGGCTCGCAGCGCGATGTCTCCGTCCTTCTCGGACCAGGCCAGGCCGTCCTCGGCGAGGACGCCGAACGGCACCGGGACCGGTTCTGGCGTGCGGTCGCCGCGGGCGTCGAAACCGGGCGGGACACCGAGCCGAGGAGCGGGCGTCGCCCCGTCGAGCCGACTGGCGGCCCAGTCGCCGTCCGGGTGCGCGAACAGCACGTCCGGCATGGTGACGGCGGGCAGCCCCACCGCGTCCAGACGTTCGAGGCGCACGTTCGGGCGGACTTGCACCTCCAGGCGGTACGCCAGGCCCAGCCACTCGCCCAGGACCTGACGCGCGACGTAGTCCCGCTCGGGCCTCCACCCGTCGGGGACGAGCAGGCGAACTGTGGGTGACGCCGCGATGCTCATTCGTCTTCCCCTGCCTCGGCCGTCCGCTTGACGACGAGCGGCATGTCGCCGTCCAACCCGAACACGACGGCCGCGCGATCCCCGGCCGCGGCGTCGGCCGAGCGCTGTGAGGGCGTGTGGTTGGTGGCGTACCACGTGATGACCGCGTAGAGGAAGTAGGTAACGGTCCCGCCGATGCTGAGCGCCACGATGGCGCCCGTCTCCGAGAGGCCGACCATCGAGGCGACCACAACGGAGCCGCCGAGACCCAGCATTCGCAGCGTCTCGCGCAGGAGCTGGAGGTCCAGTCGCTCGAGCGCATACAGGGCGTCGCCGGTCGAGGTGGCGAGGAACGTCATGAAGTACATGGGCGCCAGGACCGCGACGAAGACGCCCGTGAGCTCCCACGACGAGCCGAGCAGCAGGCCGGCCGCCAGCGGCGCGACCACCGCCAGCCCGATCGTCGGCAGGGCACCGAGTCGCGCGAGCTGCCAGGTGGTGCGGAGGAAGAGGCTTCTGATGGCGCGCGGCTCGGTCCGGACGCTGCGCGACGCCTCCGCCAGGAACACGTTGCCCACCGCGCCGGCCACGAGCTGGAGCGGTGCCGAGCAGATCCGGTCCGCCAGCGCGAAGAGGCCGCCCGCATGGGCGCCGTAGAGGGCCACGAGCACCAGCGTCGGCAGCTGCAGGCCGAGGGCATTCAGCAGGGCGGCCGGAGACGAGAGCATCGCGAAGTGCCGGTAGCGGCGGGCCATCGCCGTGACCCCGTGCCACGACACCCGCCTGATCTCCGCAGCGTTGGTCGCCAGCGCGGAGCGGAGCAGGCGTCCCGAGCCTGCGAAACGAGACACGACCGCGCCGATCAGCAGGCCCACGTGGTCCATCCCGACCAACCCGAAACCAATCTGGACCAGGACCAGCGCGATCGACTGCGACATCCGCATCTGGGCGATCGCCACGAAGTCTTTGGTCCGGATCGCCCAGTTCGTCAGTGCGCTCATGGCCCCGCCGGCGAACTGGCCGAAGGACACGAGCAGCAGCGCGCCACCGAGCGCGGTGCCGCCCAGGGCGCCGAGGATCTGGTTCTGGAAGACCACCAGAACGATGAAGGCCAGCACCGTGACGCCCACATTCGTCAGCATCGAGAGGGCGAGGCCGTCAGCGGCCGCCTGGTCGTCCGCTGGCAGCGGGACGACATACTCGAAGCGCAGACAAGTGACCGAGATCAGGATGCCCATGACCGACGCAGCGACCGCGTACAGGCCGTAGAGGGCGGGCGAGTAGAGCCGCGTCATGATCGGTGCGGTCAGGATGATGATTCCCTGCGAGAGGCCGGTGCCAACGACGATCGTGAGCACGCTGCGCGCGAACTCGCCGCGCAGGAACCGCGTCCGGAAGGCGGCGATGAGGCTGGTCATCGTGGACTCAGCTGTGCCCCACCCGGGCCTTGCTGCGCAGCCACCGCCATTCGAGCGCCCGGCGGTCTCGCGGGTTCAGCTCGGTCAGCCCACGGGTCTCCGCGAGGTGGTCAAGCAGCGGGGTCACCGGGACGAACCAGCCGTTCCGGCGGGCCAGCCGCTCCATCAACGCCCGGAATCGCGGGCTCAGGCGGCCGTCCTCGACGAAGCCGGACGCAAAGTGCGTGTACATGATGCAGGCGCCGCCCTCGGCCTCGAGCTGGTCCTGGGCCGCCTCGGCAAGGCGCGCAGTGTAGGCGTTGACGTCGCGGCCCTCGGAGGACGCGAACCACGCCCGCACGTACGGCCGTGCCGGGTCGTGGTACGGCATGACCGGGCACGCGGCAAGTGTGTTCACCACGTTGAACGTGAAGTTGCGCACGTAGCGGACGCGATCGCGGCAGAAGTCACCCCAGAACAGCGGGTCGCCCTCGATATGGCCGCGAAACGTACCCCTCCGGTGGAAGCGGGTCATGACCGTGTACGCGGCGCGCGCTAGTCCCGTGACGCGGGCATCTCCCCAGTAGATGGACTCGAGGCAGCCCGAGTGGTTGGCCAGCGTCCCAGGGTCGTGTCCGTAGATCTCGCGGAACCGGTCGAGCGACTGTCCGACCAACAATCGGGGCGTCGTGCCGGGCGTGGCGCCATGCGAGCCGATCTCGAAACCGGACGTCTGAAGCTCGAGGGTCCACGATCGGTACGCCGGGTCATCGCACGTGGCGCCGCCGATCCGCGGCACGTCGGGAGCGGGCATCGCCCAGACGGACTTCGTGGTGATCAGCCCGAGGTCGCGCAGGAGGTCGTAAACCGGCTTCACGTTGTCGACCGTCGCGAGGTCACTGTCATCGAAAACGGTGAAGGCGAACGTCTTGCCGGCGGGCCACGCGACGTGCTGAGGGACCACCATGCAGCCTTCACCCACCTCGACTCCCCGGCAGGCGGCGACGCGCGCGACCCACTCCGGAGTCCCATGATACGTTCCGGCCGACGTTCGACAACGGATGCGGCGACGGAGAGACGGCCACGAGGATGCGGGTGACCCGCCAGGCTCGAACACAACCAGAGCAGGGTCGTCGCGGATGACGACGGCCTTTCCGGGGCGCGTGACGATCGAGCGCTTCCCGTACGATCCCGTGTCGTGGGACGCCATCGCAGCGGCCCATCCGGAGGCTGAGGTCTACCACGGGCCTGGGTGGCTCGCGTACCTCGAAGACACACAGGGGGCTGAGATCGTCACGGCGGCCGTGCGGCAGGACGGGCAGCAGGTGGGCTATCTGGTCGGCGGTGTCGTTCGCCGCTATGGGTTGCGCATCCTTGGCACGCCGATGAGCGGCTGGACCACGCCGCGCATGGGCTTCCTGCTTAGGCCGGGTGCGGATCGGGTGGCAGCTGCTCGCGCGCTGCGCACCTTCGCGTACCGGAACCTTGGATGCATCCATGTCGAGCTCGGCGACATGCACCTCTCGCCGGAGGACGCCGTGAGCTCCGGATACGCGGTGGAGGCCGGCCGGACCTTCCTGGTCGATCTGATGCGCCCAGAGGATGAGATCCTCAAGGCGATGAACGCCACCACCCGCAACTACGTCCGTCAGGCGCTCCGCAAGGGCTTGGTGGTCGAGCGGCCGACCGGCGAGGGGTTTGCCGCCGAGTTCCACCCTCCGCTCGCCGAGACCTTCGCCCGCCAGGGACTCCGGCCCACCTACGACGAGGAGCGGGTCCGGAAGCTCATCCGCCATCTCGAGCCGAGGGGCGAGGTCCTCCTCCAGCGCGTCCGCGCCGCCGACGGGCAGGCCGT
>JAKAHU010000366.1 GCA_021825385.1 Chloroflexota bacterium
GTCGATGTCATCGGACGGGATCGCCGTCTGAGACGCGTCGTAGACCAGGTTGTTGAGCAGGATCTGGCCCGGCAGCATCGGCAGGAAGGGCAGGAAGAGGCTCGCCGCGGCCATGCTCAGCATGTTTCCGAAGTTCGAGCTGGTGCCCATCCGGATGTACTTCAGGGTGTTGGCGAACGTCCGGCGGCCCTCGATCACGCCGCGGTTGACGTCCTCGAGGTCGGGCTCGAGGAGGATGATGTCGGCGGCCTCGCGGGCCACGTCGGTCGCGTTGTCGACGCTGATCCCGACGTCGGCGACGTGGAGCGGTGGGGCGTCGTTGATCCCATCGCCAAGGTAGCCCACGATCGCGCCCCGCTCGCGCAGGGCACGGACGACTCGGAGCTTCTGGTCCGGATCGACCCGGGCGAAGATCGTCGTCCGCTCCGCTCGGGCCACGAACGCCTCGTGGGCCAGGCCGCGCATCTGCTCGCCGGTCAGGACACCGGTGACGGGCAGGCCGACCCGGCGGGCGACGTCCCGGGCCACGAGCTCGTGGTCGCCGGTGATCACCTTCAGCTCGACCCCACGCGAGCGCAGCTCGGCCAGGACCTCCGTCACCCCGGGTCTGGGCGGGTCGCTGAACACGAGCAGGCCCTCGAAGACGAGGTCGCTCTCGGCCTCGAGATCGAGACCGGTCGTCCCGTCCGGCAGCTCCCGGGACCCAACCGCGATGCTCCGCTGGCCGCGTGCGGCGGCCGCCTCGGCCAGGGCGGTGATCTGCCGGGCGGCGGCCGCATCGAGCGGGACGGCCGATCCATCGGGCAGGCGGACGGCGCTGGTGCGGGCGACGAGGACCTCCGGGGCCCCCTTGGTGACGAGCAGGGGCGGCCTGCCGGGTCGGCCGACGAGCACGCTCAGGCGCCGCCGCCCGAAGTCGAACGGGAGTTCGGCGAGCTTGACCGCCCCGGTCGCCTCGGGCGGGGGCACGGTCAGGGCGGCCTCGATCGCACCATCGAGCGGGTTCGGGAAGCCGGCCTGGAGGTGGCTGTTCAGCCAGGCCAGGGCCAGTGGCCGGGATGCTGCCCCGCCCCGCGCATCGATCGCCTGCTCGAGGCGCAGCCGCCCCTCGGTCAGGGTGCCGGTCTTGTCCGTGCACAGGATCGTCATGCTGCCCAGGTTCTGGATCGCCGGCAGGCGCTTGACGAGGACATCGTGCGCGGCCAGGGCGCGCGCTCCCCGGGTGAGGTTGAGGGTGACGATCGCCGGCAGCAGCTCCGGGGTGAGGCCGACGGCGAGGGCGATCGCGAACAGGAGCGAATCGACGAGCGGGCGCTGGAGGGCGACGTTGACCGCGAAGACGCCGACCACGAGCAGGAGGATCAGCCGCGTGATCAGCATTCCGAAGCGGCGGATGCCACGTTGGAAGTCGGTCTCGGGCGCACGCTCGGCCAGGCGGCGCGCGATCGCCCCGTAGGCCGTCCGGGTGCCGGTCCGCTCGATCAGGGCCAGGCCGGCGCCGCTGACGACGCTCGTTCCGAAGAAGACGCGGTTGCGCGCGAAACTCGGCCTCGCCTCCGTACCCGCGCCTGGCCCCGCCTCCGCGTCCGCCTCCGCCTCCGTGTCCGCCCGAAGCGCCTCCTTGGCCGCCGGCGCGGACTCGCCGGTCAAGGCCGACTCGTCGACATAGAGGTGGTTCGCCTCGACCAGGACGCCGTCGGCGGGCACGATCGCACCGGCGTCGAGGACGACCACGTCACCTCGGACGATCGCCTCGGTCGGAACCTCCACGGCCCGGCCGTCGCGGATCACCGTCGCCCGTGGCCGGAGACGGGCCTGGAGGGCGGAGATCGCGGCGTGCGAGCGGGCCTCCTGGACGAAGCCGAGCGCCCCGCTCAGGATGACCATGAGCAGGATGACCCCGGCTTCGACCCGCTCCCCGACGGTGATCGAGATCGCGCTGGCGACGAGGAGGATGAGGACGAGCGGGCTCGTGAACTGGCTGACGAGGATCGAGAGGTAGGTCCGCCCGGTGCCGACGACGATCGCGTTCGGGCCCTCGGCACGCAGGCGCGCCGCGGCCTCGGCGCTCGACAGGCCCGACGCCGCCCCGGACGGCGCTCCCGCCTCGGACCGCGTTCCCGCCCGGGACCGCGTTCCCGCCCCGGCCGTCAGGCGCTCGTGCTTGCCGGCACGCCCGTGCTCTCGGCTGTCCCGTGGCCCTCGAAGGTGTGCTCGCGGACGATCAGGACCGAGCACGGCGCGTGGATCAGGACGTTCCGGGCGACGCTCCCCAGGAGGATCCGGCGCAGGCCGGTCAGGCCACGCGTGCCCATCACGATCAGGTCGACCCCGTGCTCGGTCGCGGCCTTGACGATCGACGGTGCCGGGTCGCCGTCACGGACCTCGACCGAGGTGACCAGCCCCGCGTCGCTCAGCCGGTCGGCGGTGGCCGAGACGAGCGCCGCGAGCTCGCGCCGCGCCTCCTGGACCGACTCCGCGTACGTCTCCATCACCTGGTCGTAGAGGCCCGGGGCCATCCCCGCGCTCCACGGGACAGCGACTTCTGAGACGCTCGTCACGGTCACCCGCAGGCCTCGGAAGATCGGCCAC
>JAKAHU010000367.1 GCA_021825385.1 Chloroflexota bacterium
CCACACCGAGCGGCCCGGCGAGCGCCTGAACTCGGGCCTGAAGTCGGGCCTGCTCGACCGCTCCGCGATTGCGCCCCTCGGGCGCGGCGAGACCCCGTACGAGCGGGCCGTGCGCGAGGCGATCGACCGCGATCAGGCCGCCTCGGCCGACGGCGAGACGGGCCGGCCCCGCCGCCGGCGCGCCTCCTAGACCCGGCGGCCGACCGGTGATCGCGTCGCTCGACGGCGTCGTCGGCGCGATCGGACCCGACTCAGTCGTGATCGAGGTCGGGGGGATTGGCTACCGAGTCTTTGCCCCGCCGGCGGTCATCGCCACCAGCCAGGCCGGCGCCCGGCTGAAGCTCCACACCTACCACCTCGTGCGCGAGGACCAGCAGGCACTGTTCGGCTTCCGCAGCCCCGAGGACCTCGGTTTCTTCACCCTCCTCCTGACCGTCACCGGGGTCGGGCCGAAGGTCGCCCTGGCGATCGTCGGCTCGCGGGCGGTGGCGGACCTCCAGCTGGCGATCCTGCAGCAGGACCAGGCCGCCCTCGTCTCGATTCCGGGGATCGGGCGCAAGCTCGCCGAACGGATCATCTTCGAACTCAAGGAGAAGGTCGCCGCCGCCGGCTCGGCCGCCCTGGCCGCGGGCAGCAGCCCCGGGGGAGGGGAGGGCGAGGTCGTGGCCGCCCTCCAGGCGCTCGGGTATTCGCCGCCCGAGGCCCGGGCCGCGGCCCGGGCCGCGCTGGCCGGTGGCGGGCCCGCAGCGTCGCTCGAAGAGCGGGTGAAAGCGGCCCTGCGGACGCTCGTCCGCGACTGAGCCCAGGATCGAACAGGTGTACGAAATCGCCACCGGCGTGATAGACTGCCGGCGATGACGGACGACGCCTCGCGCATCCTCGCCGCGGACCTGCTCGATGAGAGCGATCCAGTCATCGAGACGACCCTGCGGCCGCGCAGCCTCGACGAGTACATCGGCCAGCGCGAGGTGAAGGCGAACCTGGCGATCCTCCTCTCCGCGGCGCGCCAGCGCGGTGAGGCCGCCGACCACGTCCTGCTCTACGGCCCACCGGGCCTGGGCAAGACCACGCTGGCCACGATCATCGCCCGCGAGCTCGGGGTGAACGTCCGCTACACGAGTGGCCCGGCGGTCGAGCGGGCGGGCGATCTGGCCGCGATTTTGACCGCGCTCGACGAGCGCGACGTCCTGTTCATCGACGAGATCCACCGCCTGAACCGGGCGGTCGAGGAGATCCTCTACCCGGCCATGGAGGACTTCGCGCTCGACGTCATGATCGGCAAGGGACCCTCCGCGCGCTCGCTCCGGCTGACTCTCAAGCCGTTCACCGTCGTCGGCGCGACGACCCGGGCCGGCCGGATCAGCAGCCCGCTCCGGGACCGGTTTGGGGCCACCTACCGGCTCGACTTCTACGAGCAGCCGGACCTGACCGCGATCGTCAGGCGCTCGGCCCGGATCCTCGAGGTCGAGATCACGCCCGCCGCCGCCGAGGCGATCGCACGCCGCGGCCGGGGCACGCCCCGAATCGTGAACCGGCTCCTGAAGCGGGTCCGCGACCACGCCCAGGTCCATGGAGATGGCCGGGTCGACGAGACGGCCGTCCACGAGGCGATGCGGGCGATGGAGATCGACGACGAGGGGCTCGACGCGACGGATCGCAAGCTCCTGGCCGCGATCGTCCAGAAGTTCGGCTCCGGCCCGGTCGGGGTGGCCGCCCTGGCCGCGGTCCTGGCCGAGGAGGTCGAGACGATCGAGGATGTCTACGAGCCGTTCCTCCTCCGGCTCGGCTTCATCGACCGCACCCCACAGGGCCGGATCGCGACCGAGGCGGCCCGCCAGCATCTCGCTCGGCTGGGGATCGAGGTCCCGCCGCCGCGACGCCCGGAGCCCGAGATGCCCCCGCTTTGGGACGAGGCGATCCTCGGTCCAGGGGAGCCGGCCTAGGTGGCGACCGGATCAGGGACCGCGGCCCGCTTCGAGGTTCTCGTCCCGCCACCCGCGGACCGCTCGACCGAGGCCCGTCTCGGTCGTCTCGAGCTGACCCACGGCGTCGTCGAGACGCCCCAGTTCATGCCCGTCGGCACGAACGCGACGGTCAAGGCGCTCGACCCGGACGACCTGGTCGAGACCGGGGCGACGATCATCCTGGCGAACACGTATCACCTCTACCTGCGCCCGGGCCACGAGCGGATCGCCCGGCTCGGCGGCCTCCACCGGTTCATGGCCTGGGATCGGCCGATCCTGACCGACTCGGGCGGCTTCCAGGTCGTCTCGCTCGGCGACCTGCGGGTCGTCGACGACGACGGGGTGACGTTCCGCAGCCACCTCGATGGTTCGCTCCACCGGTTCACCGCCGAGCACGCGATCGCGGTCCAGGAGGCGCTCGGCTCGGATATCGCGGTTGCCTTCGACCAGCCGGTGGCGCCCTCATCGCCCCGCCAGGTCGTCGCCGAGGCGACCGCCCGGACCCACCGCTGGGCCGAGCGCTCGCTGGCCGCCCACCGGCGCCCGGACCAGGCCCTGTTCGGGATCGTCCAGGGTGGCCTCGAGCCGGACCTGCGGGCCGCCTCGACCCGGTTCATCGCCTCGC
>JAKAHU010000108.1 GCA_021825385.1 Chloroflexota bacterium
TGCCGCCGGCGTCGACGTGTGGCTCGTCCCCTCGAGGGCGTCGTCCGACGATCATCCGCGCGCCGACGATTCGGCGCCCAACGAGGCAGGGCAGCAGCTGTGACTGCAGCGACGGACAGATGACGATGGGCGACGCTCCCGGGGCGGGAAGCTCGGTCCGCAGCCGTGTCGACACGCCGGGCGTCGCGCCGGACGGTCCAGCGGATTCTCCTAGCCGATCGCGACTGGAGGTCCGCAACGTCTCGAAGCGGTTCGACGCGACGGCCGCGCTCACCGACGTCTCGTTGGAGCTCCGCGCCGGCGAGATCCACGCCCTGGTCGGTGAGAACGGCGCGGGCAAGAGCACGCTCGTCAAGATCCTCGCCGGGGTCCACGTCCCGGACTCGGGAACGATCCTGCTCGATGGTGTCGAGGTCCAGATCCCGGACCCGGTGACGGCGCGCCTCCTCGGGATCGCCGTCGTGCACCAGGAACCCCGCCTCTTCCCCGACTTGTCCGTTGCCGAGAACGTCTTTCTGGCGCACCCGCCGACCCGCCGCTTGGGGGCCATCTCATGGGCCGAGATGCGCCAGATGGCGGCAGCCCTCTTCGAGGAACTGGGCGTGCACCTGGACGTGGGCGCGACCGTGCGCGGCTTGTCGATGGCTGATCAGCAACTCATCGAGATCGCCAAGGCGCTCTCGGTGGACGCCCGCGTCCTGATCCTCGATGAGCCGACCTCCGCGCTGTCCGCGCACGAGGTCGAGCGGCTCTTCGCCATCGTCCGTCGGGCCCGCGATCGCGGTGTGGCGGTCCTGTTCGTCAGCCACCGACTGGAAGAGGTCTTCGAGCTGTGCGATCGGGCGACGGTGTTTCGGGACGGACGGCACATCATCACCGCATCCGTCGGTGATCTGACCACGGCCGATCTGGTGCGCCACATGGTGGGGCGGGCCGTGACGCTCTTCCCGAAGGCTGAGGCGCCGATCGGGGAGGTGCTGCTCGAGGTGCGCCATCTTTCGCGTCCGGGCGCCTTCCAGGACGTCAGCTTCAAGGTCCATGCAGGCGAGATCGTCGGCATGGCGGGCCTCGTGGGGGCCGGACGCACGGAGATCGCCCGAGTCTTGTTCGGGATCGATCAGGCGTCCGGAGGGGAAATGCTGCTCGATGGGAGGCCGCTGCACCTCTCCTCGCCGTCGGCGGCGCTGCGTGCCGGGATCGCGTACGTCCCTGAGGATCGGCATCGAGACGGGCTGATCCTCGACTTCTCCATTACGGACAACGTCACGCTGCCGATCTTGCCGCGCCTCTTTCCGCATCTCCTCGTGCACCCCGCCACGGAGCGAACGCTGGCCAGAGGCTTCGTGGACCGGCTGCGAGTCCGGGCGACGAGCGTCGACCAGCTCGTCCAGGCGCTCTCCGGCGGGAACCAGCAGAAGGTCGTCATCGCGAAGTGGCTGGCCACGCACCCTAAGGTCCTGATCCTCGACGAACCGACGCGCGGCGTCGACATCGGCGCGAAGGTCGAGGTCCATCGGATCGTGTCCGAACTGGCCGCCTCGGGCCTGGGGATCGTGCTGATCTCGAGCGATCTCCCCGAAGTGCTCGCGATGAGCGATCGGATCCTCGTCCTCCACGAAGGTCGGATCACGGCCGAGATTCCGCGGGCCGAGGCGAGTGAGGAGCGTGTCATGTTCGCAGCTACCGGACACGACGGTGGAGCGTCGGCCGAGGCGGGTGGACCGTCCGAGGCTTCTCACGCAGGAGGCACCGCGTGAGCGTTAGCTGGGCCGTCCACCGCACACGACTGGGGCCCATACTCGGCGCGCTGGGCCGCTCGAGGGAACTGACTCTGACCGGCGTGATGGTCGTGTTGGCTGTCCTGGTGACGGTTCGCGCGCCCAACTTCCTTGCGCCTGACAACTTGAATCAGGTCACCGTGCTGGCGGCCATCATCGCCATCGCCGCGGTGGGCGAGGCGCTCGTGGTGATCACTCGTGAGGTGGACCTGTCTGTCGAATCGACGATGGGCCTGATCGCGTTTGTCGTGGGCGCAGTGCTCCGGGAGCATTCGACGTCTGTGCCAGAGGCGTGGGCGATGGGGCTTGGTCTGGCCCTCGTCCTCGGGATGGTGAACGGCGCCATCATCACGATCTTCCGGGTGCCCTCCATCGTGGTCACTCTCGGCACGCTCAACGTCTATCGGGGGCTCGTCTTCTTCGTCGCGAATGGAACCCAGATCAGTTTGTCCGACCTACCTGCGGGCTACACGAACCCCGCGACTCAGACGATCTTTGGCGTGCCACTCTTCGTGATCGTTGCAGTACTGACCACGACTCTCGCAGCCGTCGCGCTGCACTCCACGCGGTTCGGCAGACAGCTCTATGCCGTCGGCAGCGATCGTGAGGCCGCGACCGTCATGGGCATCCATAGTCGCTGGGTGATCTTCGTGGCGTTTTCGTTGTGCGGACTGCTCGCCGGAGTGGCCGGCGTACTGTGGGGCGTGGAGTTCGGGACGATCTATGCGACGTCTGCGTCCGGGGTTGTGCTGCAGGTCGTTGCAGCTGTCGTAGTCGGCGGCGTGGCCATTTCGGGTGGCTCCGGAACCGTCGTCGGCGCCGCGATCGGCGCCCTGTTTCTCGGTCTCATCAACAATGCGCTCCTGCTCCTGAACCTGCCTCAGGAATTGCTGCAGGTCATCTATGGCGCGGTGATCCTGATCGCAGTGGCGACCGACGCCTTCGTTCGTCTACGCGCCCGCGGCACCAGGCAGGCCGTTGTCCCATGACCAAGGAGCGGGCCGTGGCCGCGCCCGAATCGGCCCCTGTGTCGCCTGCGGTGGCCCGTCCATGGGCGCACCCTTCCGTCCTTGCCCGCTGGGAGTTCTTTCTTGTCCTGATCCTGGGCTTGTTCGTCTGGATGGGGACGCGTGTCTCCCCGTACTTCCTGACGCCCTCGAACTTCGCAAACCTGACGAGCGCCATGATGGAGGTTGCAATCATGGCGCTGCCTGCCACGTTGATCATCATCGCCGGGGAGATCGATCTCTCCGTCGAGTCCACACTTGGACTTGCGAGCGCCATCCTCGGCTTTCTCTGGGCGGCTGGTGTCCCCCTCGAGGTGGATATCCCACTCGTCCTCGCCGTCGGTGGGTTGGCCGGGCTCTTGAACGGCCTTCTTGTCGCACGAGCCGGCCTACCGTCGCTGGTCGTCACGCTCGGGACGCTGGCGCTGTACCGCGGCTTGGCGCAGGTGGTGCTGGGCACGCGGGCGATCAGCGACTTCCCATCTGGTTTCACGGCCTTCGGGTTCGGCACGGTCCCGGGGTCTCCGATTCCGTGGACGCTGATCGTCTTCGCAATGCTCGGCGCCGTCTTCTGGTTCGTCGCTCACGCAACCTGGATTGGCCGGCAAGTGTTCGCCGTGGGGAAGAACAAGGATGCTGCACGGTACGCAGCGGTCGATGTGGCCGCGCTCAAGACGGCACTCTTCGTGGTGTCCGGCGTCTTGGCAGCCCTTGCCGGGATCATCCTCACGGCACGGTTTTCGAGTGCTCGGGGCGACAACGGCAGCGGGCTCGTGCTGACGGTGGTCACGATCGTGCTGCTGGGTGGCGTGGACATCAACGGCGGCAAAGGGACGATCCCCGGAGTCATCCTTGCCGTCTTTACGTTGGCCACTCTGCAGAGTGCCCTGAACCTCGCGGGTGTATCGGGCGACTATCAGACGGTTGCCGTGGGGCTGCTGCTCATCGTCTCGATCACCGCTCCCTACATCGCTCGCCAGGCCAGGACGGTCATCGGGAGGGTACTGAGGGCCAGGCATCCGCCGCCCGACCCGGTCGCACACGGCGAGGTGGTTGGTTAGCGTCGTCGCATCGTAACGAGAGGAGGTACACGTTCGATGTTCCGTTCATCGTTGCGCGTCGTCGCCGGGATCGCGTCGGTCGCGCTCGTCGTAGCCGCGTGCGGCTCGGCGGCGACGCCGGCACCTGCGTCCCAGGCGCCAGTGGCATCAGCCGCGCCGGCGGCATCGGCCCCGGCCCCGTCGGCGCCGCCCGCATCTGCGGCCCCCGCGTCGGTGGCGCCCGGCGCGTCCGCCGCGGCCATCAATGTCGTCGTCATCCCCAAGCAGATCAACAACCCGTATTTCGACGTCGCGTTCAAGGGCGCGCAGAAGGCGGCAGCGGATCTCGGAGGCACCGTCACGCAGGTCGGGCCGAGCGCTGCATCCGCGCCCCAGCAGATCCCGTTCATCCAAACGGCCACCACCCAACACGTGAGCGCCATCCTGATCTCGGCTGACGACGCCACTGCGATCGCACCGGCCCTCAAGGCGGCGATGGCGGCCGGTATCAAGGTCGTTGGCTACGACTCGAGCCCAGCCGTGGGCGCGTACAACGTGTTCGTGAACCAGGCCGACACCAACGGCATCGGCCAGGGGCTCGTCCAAATGGCGTGCGACCTCGCGCCGAACTGCAGCGGCGAGATCGCTGTCCTATCGGCTGCGGAGACGGCGACCAACCAGAACGCCTGGATCGCGGCCATGAAGCAGACCATGAAGGAGGCGAAGTACAAGAACCTCGTGTGGGACGGCGTTGTCTACGGCAATGACGACCCGCAGATCAGCACAACCCAGGCGCAGGGCCTGCTCCAGGCGCATCCGAACCTCAAGGTCATCGTTGCGCCGACCACGGTCGGGATCGTGGCGGCCGCCCAAGTGGTGCAGTCGGCCGGTAAGACCGGCAAGGTCTTCGTGACCGGCCTCGGGACGCCGAAGGGTATGGAGGCGTACGTCAAGGCCGGTGTGGCGCCCGAGTTCGCCCTGTGGAACGTGACTGACCTCGGGTACCTGGCCTACGCCGTCGCGTATGACCTCGTTACCGGCAAGATCAAGGGCAACGTCGGCGAGACGTTCACGGTCAACGGCCTCAACAACAATCAGCCGTACACGATCGGCCCGAACAACGTCGTGGTGCTCGGTCCGCCGTTCGTCTTCAACAAGAGCAACATCGACCAGTACGTCCAGGAGTTTGGCTTCTAACATCGCTCGGTCGGGCCGACCCGCGCGGCGCCGCCGTCCGGGTCGGCCGACCGTTTAGAGGGCAGGTTCGTGGAACGCGTCGGCTTCGTTATGAGGCTCCTGCCTGGAAAGGCCGAGGAGTACCGTCGGCGCCATGCGTCGGTCTGGCCCGAGATGCTCGAAGCGCTTCGTCGCGCGGGCTGCCACAACTACTCGATATTCCAGCGCGACGAGGATCTCTTCGGCTATTTCGAGGTGGATGATTTCGAGCGGTTCCGGAGCATGATGGCCGCATCGGAGGTGAACACCCGTTGGCAGGCCGAGATGACGACGCTGATCGATCCGTGCACGGACCCTGCCACCGGGTTCCATCGGCGCCTCGACGAGGTGTTCCATCTTGACTGAGGCGAAGCTGCGGCTCGTCGCGGCCGATCTCGGGGCCGAAAGCGGACGGGTAGGAGTCGGCACTTTCGACGGAGGTCGGCTCTCGCTCGATGACGCCCACCGCTTCGCAAACGTACCGGTTGCCGTCGGCGGGACGTTGCACTGGGATTTCCTGCGGCTCTTCGGCGAGGTGCTCACGGGGCTCCGCCGCGCGGCCCAGGGAGGGCCGGTCGACGCGGTCGGGGTCGACACGTGGGGCGTCGACTTCGGATTGCTCGACACGCGCGGCCGCTTGCTCGCGAACCCTGTTCATTATCGCGATGGACGCACGAGCGGGATGCTCGAGGCGGCCGCCGCGCTCGTTCCACGCGCGGAGATCTACAACGCGACGGGCATCCAATTCATGCCCATCAACACGTTGTACCAGTTGCTCTCGATGGTGCGCGCAGACGATCCACTGCTGGGTCAGGCGGACCGTTTGCTGATGATGGGCGACCTGTTCGCGCACTTCTTGTCCGGCAGCATGGTGGCGGAATACACGAACGTCAGCACCAGCCAGTGCCTCGATTGCCGGACACACACCTGGGCACGACCGCTCCTCGAGCGCCTCGGCATTCCGACGCATTTCCTGCCCGAGCTGACAGAACCCGGCACTGTCCTCGGCCCCGTACGCGCGGATGTCGCCGCCGAGACGGGACTGACGGGGTCGCGCGTGGTCGCTGTCGCCTCGCACGACACGGCGTCCGCGGTCGCGGGGACGCCGTTGGCTGGACCCACGACCGCGTTCCTGTCCTCGGGGACCTGGTCGCTGATCGGGCTCGAGGTCCCTGCGCCCGTCATCAACGATGCGTCGTTCGCAGCCAACTTGACCAACGAGGGCGGCTTCGGACACACGATCCGGTTGTTGCGCAACGTGATGGGGCTATGGCTCGTCCAGGAGAGTCGTCGAGCCCTCTGGGCGGCCGACCACGGGCCCTCGTATGAGGAGCTTGCGGCCCTCGCCGCCGCGGCGCCCCCTTGGACAGCGTTCATCGACCCCGATGACGAGCGCTTCCTACGACCCGGGGACCTACCTGACCGGGTCCGCATGTACTGCAGCGAGACCGGCCAGAAGGTGCCGTCGGACACCGGGACCTTGCTGCGCGTGTTGCTCGACAGCCTCGCGCTGCGGTACGCACGTGTCGTCGGCGACCTTGGCGCTGCCGTGGGGTATCCCGTGGAGGGGATCCATGTGGTGGGCGGCGGTGCCAATCATCGGCTCTTGTGTCAGCTGACGGCGGACGCTACCGGCCTCCCCGTCCGCGCAGGACCGGTCGAGGCGGCGCTGATCGGCAATCTCGTCGTGCAGGCGATCGCCCTGGGGGAGCTCTCGAGTGTCTCCGAAGCGCGGGAGCTGATCGCGCGGTCGTTTCCGTTCACTGTGTACGAGCCGCGCTCCGACTGGAGCGAGGCGCGTACGCGCTTCGACGCGTTGCTCCGCGACCGCGTCGAGCCGGCGGCAGCGCCAGCCGTGGACTAGGGCACCAAATGTCGGGCGCCATCTTGTCCAAGAGGAGTGCGAACCATGGCCCTTAACCCATCCATCGCGCAGCCCACATCGGCCCCGCTCGATGACCGCATCGCCTGGGCGGTCGACGGGTTGACCGTCGAGCTGCCGTCGTGGGGCTTCGTGAACACCGGGACCCGGTTCCGCGTGTTCCCCCAGCCCGGCGTGCCACGGACGGTCTTCGAAAAGATCGACGACGCTGCCACCGTCAAGCGCTACACGGGCATCGCCGGGACGGTCGCCCTGCACATTCCGTGGGATCGTGTCGACGACTTCGCATCTCTCGCCGCGTACGCAGCGGACCGTGGGCTCCTCATCGGAGGGATCAACAGCAACACGTTCCAGGATGAGGACTACATGCTGGGCTCCCTCTGTCACCCTTCGCCGGCCGCCCGCGCCAAGGCCGTCGCTGCGATCGTCGAATGCTGCGAAATCGCCGCCGAGATCGGGTCGCGCGTCGTCAAGGTGTGGCTCGGCGATGGGACCAACTATCCGGGGCAGGACGACCTGCGCTGGCGGCGGCACCGTCTCGTCGCCGGACTCCGCGAGATCTATCCGCATCTACCCGAAGGGGCCCGCCTCTTCCTCGAATACAAATTGTACGAGCCGGCCTTCTACTCGACGGACGTCCAGGACTGGGGTCAGGCGCTGTCGGTCTCCCGACTCGTGGGAGACCGCGCGATGGTCTGCGTCGACATCGGCCATCACGCAATGGGGGTCAACATCGAGCAGATCGTGGCGATCCTGCTGGCCGAGGGTCGCCTGGGTGGGTTCGACCTCAACGACAAGAAATACGGCGATGACGACCTGATGCTCGGCAGCATCGATCCATACCAGCTCTTCCGGATCGCCCACGAGCTCGTCAACGCGATGCGCGACGACGGCGATCCGGTGGCGCAGCGGTGTGCGCGCGAAACCGTGTACATGATCGATCAATGCCACAACATCGAGCCGAAGTTGCCGGCAATGATCCGCTCGGTCATGAACCTGCAGGAAGCGTTCGCAAAGGCGTTGCTCGTGGACCGTGAGGCGTTGGTCGCGGCCCAGGCGGCGGGCGACGTCCTGGAGGCGAACCGCGTGCTGGCCGACGCCTTTGCGACTGACGTGCGGCCGGCACTCGCGCGCCTGCGCGTCGAGCGCGGGCTTCCCGCGGATCCGTTCCAGGCATATCTCGTGAGTGGCGAGGCGGAGCAGCGTGCGGCCGCACGTACCGGCGGGGCAGCAGCCGGCTGGGGATGACGGTGAGTTGATGGCGCGTGAGTCGGACGCTCTGGCGGCAGCACCCGCGGCGGAGCTGGAGGGATCCTGAGATGCCGCAGACGCCCCGCGTGCGCCTGTTCGTGACCTGCATGGTCGACCTCTTCCGGCCGCGAGTGGGCATCGCCGCGGTGCGGCTGCTCGAGCGACGCGGCCTCGCGGTCGAGTTCCCCACGGCACAGACCTGCTGTGGCCAGTTCGCCTTCAACGCGGGGCATCACAAGGAGGCCGCCGCGATGGGACGCCAGCTCGTGCGCGCCTTCGAGCAAGCGACCCCGGGCGATGCGGCGGCGGTGGCGGACGTCCCGGTCATCGCGCTGTCCGGGTCGTGCGCGGCGATGGTGTCGCACGAGCTGCCCGATCTCCTCGAGCGCGACGCGCTGGATCGCGGCGCGGCGCGGGCGACCGCCCAACGCTGGCGTCGTCGCGCGGAGTCGCTTGCCCGACGGGTCGTCGAGCTGAGCGTCTGGCTCGAGCGTGACGTCGCTCGGGTCAACTCCAACCCGGCGGAGGGTTCAACCGCACCGACGGCCACCCAGCCGGGGCCGGATACGGTTGGGCCGGTGCCGGTTGCCTGGCACACGGGATGCCATATGCGCCGCCTGCTGCAGGTCACCGAGCCACCGATCCACGTGCTCGAAGCTGCCGGTGCGGCCGGGCACGAGCTCCCTGACGCAGACCAGTGCTGTGGTTTCGGCGGTACGTTCGCCCTGTCCGAGCCTGAGCTCTCTGCAGCGATGGCGGACACGAAACTGCAGGCGCTGGCGACGCCGCGCGCCGACGGCGCGGCGTGCCTCGTCAGCGCGGACTTGGGTTGCCTGCTGCAACTGGGGGGCCGGTTGCAGCGCGCAGGGGACACCTACCCCGTGCTCCATGTCGCGGAGCTCGTCGACCTCGCCGACCAGGGCGAGCTCACGCCGCTCGGGATCGCGCGGGCCGCCGAGGCTCGGGGAGGGGAGGGCTGATGCCGGGCGTCTTGCCGCCACCGGGCACGCCGTGGAAGGCGCGGCTCGCGCATGCCCTCGCCGATACGACGCTGCAGGGTGCGATCTCCCGCAGCACGCACAACCTCGCCGCACAGCGTGACGCCGCGTACGCTGGCTACGCGCGGGGCGGCGAGCTGCGTGACGCCGCACGGGCGGCGAAGCGAGCCTCGGTGGCGCGCCTGGATGAGCTGCTGGCGGAGTGCACCCGCAACGTCGAGGCCCACGGCGGGTATGTCGTGCGTGCGGCAGGCCCGGACGAGGTCGCCCGATACGTGCTCGACGTGGCCCGCAGACGCGGGGCGCGGCGCGTCGTCAAGTCGAAATCGATGGCGACCGAGGAGGTGGAGCTCAACGCCCGCCTGGAGGCGGCCGGGCTGCACGTGCGCGAGACCGATCTCGGGGAGTACATCATCCAGCTCGCGCACGAGCGGCCGTCGCACATCATCGTCCCCGCCGCGCACAAGACGCGTGGCCAGATCCGGGAGATCTTCGACCGAGAGGCGCGGAGCGCGGCCGCCGCACCCCCCGCCGATGACAGCACGCCCGCGCTGACGGCCTTCGCCCGACGCCAGCTGCGCGAAGCGTTCCTGGCCGCCGACATCGGGATCTCGGGAGGCAACTACCTGGTTGCCGAGACGGGCACGCTCGTCCTGATCACGAACGAGGGGAACGGGCGGATGTCGACGTCCTTGCCGCCCGTGCACATCGCCGTGGTGGGCGTCGACAAGGTCCTTGCGACGTGGGAGGATCTCGGTCTCGTCCTCCAGCAGGCTCCTCTGAGCGGGACCGGCCAGCGCCTGACGACGTACGTCAGCTTGATCAGCGGACCCAGGCGGGAGGAAGAACTCGACGGGCCCGAAGAGTTCCACCTGATCCTCCTGGACAATGGACGGCGCGAGCTCCTGGGCAGCGAGTTCGAGGACGTCCTCACCTGCATCCGCTGCGGCGCTTGCCTCAACGTCTGCCCAGTCTTCCGCACGATCGGCGGCCATGCCTATGGGAGCATCTACTCCGGTCCGATCGGCGTCGTCCTAACCCCGCTGCTCGGTGGCATCGAGCATGCTCCCGAGCTGCCCAAGTCGGCCTGCTCGCTGTGCTACGCCTGTCGCGATGCCTGCCCGATGACGATCGACCTGCCGCACCACATCCTCTCGCTGCGGGTGATGCAGGTCCGGCGCCAGATCGAACCAGCCAGTCAGCGCTTCACCGTCGCGCTCTGGTCCCATCTGTGGGCGAGCCCAGGTGGCTATCGACGCACCGTCCGCCTGGCGCGGCTCGGCCAGCGTGCCTACCTCCGCAAGGGGAGGCTCGGACCCGTGCCCCGTTATCTGCCCGCCCCGGGGCTCCTGGGCGGCTGGCTGGCCACCCGCGACGCGCCGCCTGTGGCGCGTGAAACGTTCCACGAGTGGTGGGGGAGGCACCGGGGTCGGTCAGACGGTTCGACCGGCAGGTCAACCCTCGCCCCTGCAGTGCCCGGGACCGACCCATCGGCGCTCGCGCAGGCTCCAGCGGGCGAACGGCCTACTGCGCCGGCGGCCGACGGGGCGACGCGCGCGCCCGAGCGCACCGAACGGAACGTGCCGTGATGCCGCACCGTGCAGCGCCGACGGAGCCGTCACCGGCCACTGAGCAACTCGTCGCCCAGTTCACCGAGCGCGTCCGCACGCTCGGTGGCGCGGCCTGGTTGGCACCTGGAGGACGCGCCGACGTGCGGCGACGGATCGTTGAGGCAGTCAGGGAGCTGACCGGCGACCGATCGTCCGAGGCTGGCGTCCCGCACGTCGTGGCCTGGGCGACCGACGAGCTCGGCTCACTCGATCTGCCAGGGCTTCTTGCCGAGCTGGGGACGGAGTATGTGCCCTGGCGGCCCAATGCGGAGTCTCTCGCCGTCGCGCGCGCTCGGCTCCGCGAAGCGAGCGCGACGAGCGTCTTGGGGGTCACCACCTGTGCCTGGGCGGTCGCTGAGACAGGAACGCTCGCGCTCTACGCGACTGCCGGCACCGGCCGTCTGCCGAGTCTGCTGCCGCCGGCGCACCTGTGCCTCCTGCGCCCCGGGCAGATCGTGCAAGGTGTGCCCGAGGGGCTGCGTCTCCTCTCGGCGTACGCGGCAGAGCACGGCGGCCTGCCTTCGACGGTGAACCTCGTCAGCGGGCCCAGTCGCAGCGCCGACATCGAGGGCGACATCTCGATCGGCGTGCACGGCCCCGGTCGTCTGGGTGTCGTGATCGGCGATTGGTAGGGCGAGTTGCTGCACGTGGGGCGGACTCGCCCGCCCCTCTCGAAGGCGCAGGGCAGGTGCCCGGTCGAACGCTCAGAACCGCGGCGCGTTGACGCAGCGCAGATCCGCGTCGAACCCACCAGATGGATGCCGCACGAGGTCGACACCCCCGCCAGGTCGACACCCCCGCCTGTGAACCCACCTCGTCGTCTCCGCGGCCGACGTGCCGGCTGCGCTTATCGCGGTGTGGGAGGGGCGCACCCCAAAGGCATCCCCCGCGGATG
>JAKAHU010000109.1 GCA_021825385.1 Chloroflexota bacterium
GCCGAGCGTGGCAGACCGCCGCGCTTCGCCCGCCGGGCTCCGTCTCGCCCGCCGGCCGATCGGGAGGTGATCCGGTGACCGACCAGGCACGACTCGCCCGCCTCACCTCGGTCGAAGCCACCGAGAGCCTGCTCGCGATCCCGCCGCTGCTCGTGTCGCCCCGCGACGACGTCGTGGCCGTGCTTCGCCGGGCCGCGGCGCAGCCCCAGACGCGTGTCATCGGGGTGGTTGACGAACCGACCGGACGGCTGGTCGGGGTCATCCCGGTGATTCGGCTCGTCGAGGCGGTCGTCGCCCGTGTCGCCCCGGAGCTGGCGATGGCCGAGCTCGCCGACGCCGAGGATGTCGCCCGGTTCGGGCACGACGTGGAGACACGAACGGCGGCGGACGCGATGCTCCCGCCGGCCGCGGTGCCGCGGCACGCGACGCTCGAGGACGCGTATCGCCAGATGGAGGCCCGTGACCTGCCCGGGCTGTACGTCGTGGACGAGGCTGGCCGGCCCGTTGGCTACCTCGACCTGCTCGAGCTGGCGATCGTCTACGTGCGCGCCCTCGAGGCGGAGGGGGACGATCCGAGCTCAGGCCAGGACGCGGGGCGTTCGGCGGCGACGCCGAGCCGGCCCGCGGCCCCGCGCTCCGCCGGCCAGCTTCGCGAGCTGAACGAACACGCACCGCCGACCGAGCCGGAACCGCAGGTCCAGGCCGCGCCGCCCGGCTCGCCGAATCCGTAACGCCCGAACCGGTGGACGTGCTGCTGGCGGCCGCCATCTTCCTGGTCACCTACGCCCTGGTGGCCTCCGACCGGGTCGACCGGACCGCCGTGGCCCTGCTCGGCGGGCTGGCCATGGTCGGGCTCCGGATCATCGACCAGGACACCGCCTTCGCCGCGATCGATCTGAACGTCATCTTCCTGCTGGCCGGGATGATGATCCTGGCCGGGATCCTCCGGCGGACCGGCTTCTTCCAGCTGGTGGCGATCCGGGCG
Organism: Chloroflexota bacterium; assembly: GCA_021825385.1. GTDB lineage: Bacteria > Chloroflexota > Limnocylindria > Limnocylindrales > CSP1-4 > JAKAHU01. Next base: position 986 of record JAKAHU010000109.1, read on the forward strand.
GTGAAGATCGCGGCCGCTGATCCGATGCGCCTGCTGATCGTGCTCGGTCTGGTGACCGCGTTGCTCAGCGCCTTCCTCGACAACGTCACGACGGTCGTCCTCGTGGCGCCGGTCACGCTCTACATCGCGAAGTCGCTGCGCGTGTCGCCCGTCCCGTTCCTGGTCAGTGAGGTCCTGGCCTCGAACATCGGCGGCACGGCGACCCTGATCGGTGATCCCCCGAACATCCTGATCGGGTCGGCCTCCGGGTACGGCTTCGTCGACTTCCTGGTCACCCTCGGCCCACCGGTCGTGCTCATCCTCCTCGCCTGTGCGGTCATCCTCCGCTTCGTCTTCGCCCCCGACCTGGAGGTCCACGCCGAGGCCCGCGAGCGGGTGCTCGCCCTCGACGAACGCGAGGTGATCACCGATCCGCGTCTGCTCCGGATCTCCCTGGCCGTGGTTGGCGCGACGCTCGTCGGGTTTCTCTTCCAGCAGCCGCTCGGCCTCGGCTCGGCGACGATCGCACTGCTCGGCGCAACCGTCCTGATCCTGCTCGCCCGGGTGGATCCGGTGGACGTCTTCGCCGAGATCGAATGGCCGACCCTCTTCTTCTTCGTCGGGCTGTTCATGCTCGTCGGGGGCGTCGTGCGGGTGGGTCTCGTGGCCAGCGCCGCCGACCTCCTGCTGCGCCTGACCGGCCATGACCAGGCGGTCGCGACGATCGGGCTGCTGTGGCTGTCCGGGATCGCCTCCGGGGTGATCGACAACATCCCATACACGACCGCGATGATCCCGGTCGTCGAGCGGCTGGGACAGAACGGCCTGGCCACCGAGCCACTCTGGTGGTCGCTCGCGCTGGGCGCGAGCCTGGGCGGGAACGCGACCCTGGTGGGCGCCTCGGCCAACATCGTGGTCGCCAACCTCGCCGCCCGGGCCGGCCATCCGATCGGATTCGGGACGTTCCTGCGCTACGGCATCCTCGTCGTCGCCTGTTCGCTGGCCATCAGCAGCGTCTATCTCTGGTTCCGCTTCCTCGCCTGACAGGGAGACTCGACCCGATGCCGATCGCCTCGCTCCTCCTCCCGCCTCTCGAGGTCCCGGGTGCCCTGGCCGCGGCCGCAGCTCCGCTTGGGGTGCTGGTCGGGCTGTTCGTTCTGCTCGTGGGTGCAAAGGCGGGCGAGGAACTGGCCCGGCGCCTGGGCCAGCCCGCCGTCGTCGGAGAGCTGCTCGGCGGCTTCGTCGTCGGGCCGCATGCGCTCGGGCTGGTCGCCCCCGGGGAATCGGCCGCGGTGTTCGCCGAGATCGGGGTGGTGATCCTGCTCTTCGCGGTCGGGCTCGAGGTGCGCCTCGACGACCTCCTTGCGGTCGGGCGTTCGGCGGTCCTCACCGCGATCGTGGCCATGGTCCTGCCGATCGTGGCCGGGCTGGCAATTGGGCTGGTGAGCGGTGAAACCGTCGGGACCGCGAGCTTCGTCGGGCTCGCCCTGGCCGCGACGAGCATCGGGATCACGAGTCGCGTCCTGGCCGAGATGCGTGTCCTGGACCGTGCCTTTGCCCAGATCGTGCTCGGTGCCGCCGTCGTCGACGACATCCTCGCCCTCGTCCTGATCGGTGTCGTCTCGGGCCTGTCCCGAGGCGACCTGTCTGCCTCCACCCTGCTCGTGGCCGTGTCGGCGGTCGGCCTGGTCGGGCTCGGCTTCGCGGCCGCCCGCCGGGCGCGAGGCCTGCCGCGGGAGGCGTTCACCTGGCCGCTGTTCGCCGATTCGCCGCTCGTCCCCTCGTTCGTGATCATGCTCGGCCTGGCCCTCGTCTCGGCGGCCCTGGGACTGGCGGCGATCATCGGGGCGTTCATCGCCGGGCTGATCGTGGCCGAGACCGAGGCGCGCGACGAGGTCGAGCACGAGATCGGCAGCCTGGCCGCGATCTTCGCCCCGTTCTTCTTCGCCGTGACCGGAGCGGCGGTCGACCTCGGGGCGCTGCTCGACGCGCCGGTCGCGATCCTCGCCTTCTCTCTGGCCGTCGCCGGGATCGTCACGAAGTGGCTGGGTGGGATCATCGGCGCGCGTCGGATCGGCTGGTGGGGCGCGACGACGGTTGGGATCGGGATGGTGCCCCGGGGCGAGGTCGGGATCATCGTCGCCAACCTGGGGCTGGCCGAGGGGCTCCTGAGCGGCGCGCTCTACAGCGCGGTCGTGGCCGCCGTCGTCCTGACCACGATCGTCGCTCCGTTCCTGCTCACCTGGGCGGTTCCGCGGGCGATCGCCGAGGACACCGCGGCCGGGCCGTGACTCGCGCCCGGGGGGTCGCCCACCCGCCGGGTTCGTTCAACGGCGCCGGAACAGGCCCCGCCGATCCGCCGCCTCGACTTCGGCCGTCCGGCGCCGACCGGTCCGCCGCAGGAGCGCGTCGATCTCGGCTTGGTACGGACGTCCGATCGGCGCCCGGTCGAGCCATTCGAGGTACTCGAGATCCCGCCGGGCGATCTCGCCCAGCGACCAGCCGGCGTAGCGTCCGAAGTTCAGGACGCTGCCCGACGGGTGGCCGGGTGGTGGCCCGGCGCTCGGGCCGTGACCGGCCCCCGTGGCGCCCGGAGCGCCGGTGTGCCCGGCCGCGCGACTCTCGGTTGCCCGATCCTCCGCGGCGCGGCGCGCCCGGTCGTGCTCGGCTCGGCGGGCCGGGTCACCCAGAATCTCCCAGGCGCGGTTGAGCGCGGCCATCTTCGCCGCAGCCTCCGGGCCGGAGGACAGGTCGGGGTGGTGTTTTTGCGCCAGCCGACGATAGGCGGCCTGGATCACCTCTTGGTCCGCCTCCGGGTCGACCTGGAGCACCTTGTACGGGTTGAACTCGTCAGCCATCGGGTGACCCCGGCGCTGCCCCAGACCCGGCCGCCGCCCCCGGCGCCTCCGGCGATCCGGTCGGCCCCGCTGAGCGCGACGGCCCGGGGTCGGACGGGCTCAGGCGGCGGAAGAGGTGACGGAACACGTCACGTCCGGCGGCGGTGACCGGCAGGGCGAGGATCGCGCCGAGCAGGCCCGCGATCGCCCCTCCGACGATCAGGGCGAAGACGACCGCGCCGGGATGGAGCTGGACCGCGTCACCCTGGATCTTGGGCACCAGAATCGCGTTTTCGATCTGCTGGATCGCGAAGTAGAGGACGAGCACCGCCAGCGCGGCCTGGGGCGAGATCGTGACCGCCACGAGCAGGGGCGGGATCGCCGACAGGATCGGGCCAATGATCGGCAACAGCTCCAGGAACCCGGCCAGGACGGCGAAGAGGAGCGCGAACCGGCCGAACACCGGATCGACCCACCCGTTCAGCACGAGCAGGCCGGTGAACGTGGCCAGGCCAACGGTCAACCCGAGGATCAGCTGCCCGCGCACCCAGCGCCCGAGGACCTCGTCGACGATGTCGATGATCGCCCACACGTCGGCCCGCCACTCGGGCGGCAGCGAGCGGTCGAAGGCGGCCGTCAGGCCGGGTCGATCCTTGAGCAGGTAGAAGACCCAGAACGGAATGATGAAGAAGCCGAAGACCGTGCTCACGAACCCTGCCAGGGAACCGAAGATCGGCAGCAGGATCGAGGGGTCGAAGCCACCCAGCCCCTGGCCGAGGTCGGCCAGGGTCCGGTCGAGGAAGTCACGCAGCTGGGGCGGAAGCTGGAGCCCCTGGTACGAGGCGCTGATCCGCCGGGCGAGGGCGTCGAACGACTTCAGCAGCTCGGGCAGGTTCTTGACGAAGTCGGCGAGCTGGCGGAAGAGCGGCTGGAGGGTGACGTTCAGGAGCTCGATGACAGCGATGAGGGCGACCGCGTAGACGGCGAGGATCGCCAGCCAGCGCGGCAACCGGAGCGGCCCGAGATGGAGGCGGGAGAGGCGCTCGACGGGCGGGTCGAGCAGGTAGACGAGCAGGAGCCCGACGATGAACGGGGTGAGCGCCTCTCGCCCGAGGTAGAGGAGGAGGCCGACGACGGCCGCGGCGGCAAGCACGAGGGCAACGCGGGGCGTCGGTGGACGGAGCCGCTGATCCCCGGTCGGGACCGGGCCATGGATCTCGATCGGGGCGGCCTCTGCCCCGGGCCGGGCGAGTTCCTCCATCGTGGCGCAGACTACCAGACATGATCGACCGAGCTGGCGCCGATGGCTGAGGTCCGCCAGCGCTGGCGGCTGTTCGTCCGGCGGGGCGAGGCCGCGCGCGAGCTCGCTCACCGCGACATCGAGGCACTCTGGGCGGACGGCCTGGCGAGCGCGGGCGTGCCGGTGGCGATGACCGAGGGCGCCCGGCCCCGGCCGCGGATCTCGTTCGCCGCACCCGTTCCGGTGGGCCTGACGGCCGAGCGCGAGCCGATCGACCTGTTCCTGGCCGAGCGCCTCACGATCGCGGACCTGCGTGACCGGCTGCTGAGCGCCCTGCCGCCGGGCCACGAGCTGGTCGAGCTACACGACGTCTGGACCGGCGAGCCCTCGATCGCCGGCCGGGTGATCGCCGCCGACTACCAGGCCAGGGTGATCGGGCTCGAACCGGCCGAGCTCCGGGAAGCGATGTCGAGGCTGTTGGGAGCGCCTCGCCTGGAGCGGCCGAGCCGGAAGGGCGAGGCCGGGCGGACGTATGACCTGCGGCCCCTGATCATGGGGCTCGAGGCTCGGCCGGGTCCGCGCCCCTGCCCGGTTCCGGAGGCCGCGACGGGTTCGGGGCCGGTCGCGCTCCTCTGGATGCGGCTTCGCCACCACCAGGAGGTTGGCACGGGCCGCCCGGAGGAGGTGCTCGCGGCTCTCAGCGAACGACTCGGGCGCGAGCTCCGGGTCCGGGCGATGAGCCGGGAGCGGGTGTGGCTGGCGGGGGAGCGGCCGGCGGGACAGGGCGTCGGATAGCACGGGCCGGCCCCCCGCCACGGCCCCCCGCGTTTGACGCTCGTGGGGCCTCGCCGTACAATGCGCATTCGTGCCGCGGCTAGCCGCGCGTGCCTCCATGTCCATCCCGCGTCCGCACACGCGGTCGCCGGCTCAGCCACCACGATTCTCCGAGGACCCATGTACGCAGTCATCGAGACCGGCGGGAAGCAGTACCGCGTCGAGATCGGCACGGAGCTCGCGGTCGAGCGTCTCGACGTCGAGCCCGGGCAGTCGATCACGCTCGATCGTGTCCTGCTCGTCGCCGACGGAGCCGAGGCCTCGATCGGGCAACCGCTCGTCGACGGTGCGTCGGTCGCCGCCGAGGTCGTTCGCCAGGACCGCGCCGATAAGGTGATCGCGTTCAAGTACCGCCCCAAGGCTCGTCGCCGGGTCAAGAAGGGCCACCGCCAGGAGCAGACGATCCTGCGCGTGACGGACGTCGTCCTCGGCGGCAGGAGCGCGGCCGAGGCGGCCCGGCAGGCCGAAGCCGCGGCCAAGACCGAGCGCGAGCGCCTCGAAGAGGCGGCCGCCCGCCAGGCCGCTGAGGATGCGGCCCTGGCCGCGAAGCTGGCCGCCAGGGCCGCGAAGGCGGCGAAGGCCGAGGCCGGCGAGGGTGTCGCGACGTCCGCTCCGGCGGAGGGTGCGGCCGAGCCCCCGAAGGCGCGACCGAGCCGGGCGAAGACCGCACCGGCTCCGAGCACGGGTGCCGCCGAGGAGACCGAGGCGCCCGCGCCGGCCCCGAAGCGCAGCCGGGCCAAGGCCGCGCCGAGCGAGCCCGCCGCGCCCGGCGAGCCCGCCGCGCCCGGCGACCAGCCCGCTCAGGCCGTGGACGAGCCATCCACCGCTCCGAAGCGCAGCCGCACGAAGAAGGACGAGTAACGACGATGGCCCACAAGAAGGCTGGTTCCAGCTCGAAAAACGGTCGCGACAGCGTCGGCCAGCGGCTCGGCGTCAAGGCCGGCGACGGTCAGCTCGTGAGTGCCGGTTCGATCATCGTCCGCCAGCGCGGAATGACGTTCATCGCCGGCAGCGGTACGGGCCTGGGCAAGGACTACACCGTCTTCGCCACGATCCCCGGCCGGGTTCGATTCGAGTTCCAGACCCGCGCCAAGAAGCGCGTCCGCGTCGAGCCCGTCGAGGCTGCGGCCGGCGTCGAGGCCTGAGCGATGAAGCCGAACATCCACCCCAAGTACCATCAGGCGACGGTCGTCTGCGCATCCTGCGGCAACACGTTCACGGTCGGCTCCACCCGGACCGAGCTGCGCGTCGATGTCTGCAGTGCCTGCCACCCGTTCTTCACCGGCAAGCAGACGATCATCGACACGGCCGGTCAGGTCGAGCGGTTCCAGAAGCGCCTGGAGCGCTCGATCCGGGGCTGAGGCGTCAACGGTGCGGGCCCGTCGCCCGCGTCTGAGTCCCACGGCAGCGGCGGGCCCGACGGCCCGCCGTCGTGATTCCCGGCCCGGTGCGACCGTCACCAGCGCGGGAACGGCCGCGCAGCGAGGCCCGGGCCGACCACCCCCCGAACGCACGGACGCTCGCCAACCGACCGAGCGAGAACCGATTGGCGGCCCGCGCGGTCACCTCCGGTAGACTGGACTCATGTCTACCTACAGCTACGGCGGCCAAGCCCTGATCGAGGGCGTCATGATGCGCGGTCGCGATGCGATCGCGGTGGCCCTGCGCCGACCGGACGGTCGGATTGCCTGGGCCACCGAGCGGCTCGATTCCGGATTCCACTCCAGCCGCTGGTCGCGCCTGCCCTTCGTTCGGGGGCTCGTCGTTCTGTACGAGACGCTCGTCGTCGGGACGCGCTGGCTCGTCCGCTCGGCCGGCGTCGCCGCCGCCGAGGAGGGCGTCGAGCTCGGTCGGGCCTCGATCGCGCTGATGCTCGGCCTCACCCTTGCGGTTGGGATCGGGGTCTTCTTCCTCATCCCGCTCCTCCTCGCCAGCGTCACCGTCGGGGGGGCTGAGAACGGCCTCATCCAGCACCTCGTCGAGGGCCTGATCCGGGTCGCCCTGTTCATCGGTTACCTGCTCCTGATTGCCCAGGCGAACGACGTGCGGCGTGTCTTCCAGTACCACGGCGCCGAGCACATGGCGATCCACGCCCTCGAGCACGGCGACCCGCTGACGCCGGAGGCCGTGCGCGCCTACCCCAGCGCCCACCAGCGCTGTGGCACCGAGTTCCTGGTCGTGGTCATCGTCCTCTCGATCTTGGCCTTCTCACTCGTCGGCCGGCAGTCGCCCCTGGTGATGATTGGCAGCCGGATCCTGCTCGTGCCGGTGATCGCCGCGGTCGGTTATGAGATCCTGCGCTGGGGAGCGCGCCACCGCTCGAACCCACTCGTCCACGCGATCATGCTGCCGGGCATCTGGGTCCAGATGATCACCACCCGGCGGCCGTCGGACGACATGATCGAGGTCGCGATCGTGGCCCTCGAGCAGGCGCTCCTGGCCGACGGCCAGGCGCTCCCGGCCGGCGGCGGCCGGATCGAGCGCCAGCCGCTCACCCTGCCGGGCAGCGCGCCGGCCGTCGTCACGGCCGCCCTGGCCGACCCGGCGGAGGCCGATCCGGGGGCGGCCGACCGATGATCGAAGCCAAGCTGGCCGAGATCGCCCGCCAGTACGACGCGCTCCAGCGGGAGCTCGGCCGACCGGAGACCGCGACCGACCCGGCCGCGCTTCGTCGCCTGGGCAAAGAGCTGGCCCGGATCGAGCCGGTCGTCGAGGCCTACCGGCGGCTCGAAGCGACTCGGGCCGAGCTGGCCGGTGCTCGCCAGGTGCGCGACTCGGCCTCCGACGAGGAGCTCCGCCTCCTGGCCCGCGACGAGATCGCCCGCCTGGAGGCCCAGGAGGAACGGCTGACCGAGGAGCTGAAGGTCCTCCTCCTGCCGCGCGACCCGAACGACGAACGGGACGTGATCATGGAGATTCGGGCCGGCGCCGGCGGCGAGGAGGCGGCGCTCTTCGCCGCCGAGCTGCTCCGGATGTACCTGCGTTACGCGGAGCGCCACCACTTCTCGACCGAGATCCTGGCCCTCAACGAGACCGGGATCGGCGGCGTGAAGGAAGCGATCGTCCAGATCAGCGGCGACGGGGCCTACAGCCGGCTGAAGTTCGAGGGCGGCGTCCACCGCGTCCAGCGCATCCCGGCCACCGAGTCGGGCGGGCGGATCCACACCTCGACTGCGACCGTCGTCGTCATGCCCCGGGCCGACGAGGTCGAGGTCGAGATCGACGAGGAGCGCGACCTGCGGATCGAGGTCAAGCGCTCGTCCGGACCGGGTGGCCAGTCGGTGAACACGACCGACTCGGCCGTCCGGATCACCCACCTGCCGACCGGCCTGGTGGTCGAGATCCAGGACGAGAAGAGCCAGCACAAGAACAAGGCCAAGGCGCTCGCCGTGCTCCGCTCGCGGCTCTACGAGCTCGAGCTGGCCCGCCAGCGCGAGGCCGATTCGGCGGCCCGGCGGAGCATGGTCGGGGCGGGCGACCGGGCGGAGAAGATCCGGACCTACAACTTCCCCCAGGACCGGGTGACCGATCACCGGATCGGGCTCGACCTGCACAATCTGCCGGGCGTCATGGATGGCGACCTCGACCGGCTGATCGACGCCCTGATCACGACCGACCAGGCCGAGCGGCTGCAGACGTACGTCGAGTCGGCCGAGGCGGTTGCGAGCTGACCGGCGGGCGGCGATGACCGTGCAGCCCCCCGCCACGTCGGGGCCGAGCCGAGCCACGGCGCGCGGTCCGCTCCCGCCGTCGCCGGCCCGCGGCCCGACGATCCAGCCGGCGACCGACCTGACCGGGGTCCTCATCCTCAAGCACGAGGACCTGTTCCTGCTGACGGACGCCTTTGGCGACATCCACCCCGACAGCCGCGGCCTGGGTCTCTACCGAGGCGACACCCGGGTCCTGTCGCGCTACGAGTTGCGGGTGAACGGGCAGCGGCCGGTTGTCCTGCGGACCGCGACCGGCGGCGGCTATGGCGGCACGATCCAGCTGACCAACCCCGACGTCCTCCGCCGCCCGGACGGCGGGCGGAACCCCGAGCTCGTCCTGCGCCGCCAGTCGTTCGGCATCCTGCGTGACCGGCTGATCGCCGGCGGCTTCCGTGAACTCGTGGCGGTCGACAACTTCACGACCCATCCTGAGCCTTGCCGCCTCACCCTGTGCTTCGAGGCGGACTTCGCCGACATCTTCGAGATTCGCGGTCTCGAGCGGGAGCGAAGCGGAACGTTCTTCGCCCCGCTGGTTGGTCCACAGGGGCTGACGTTCGACTACCTGGGCCTGGACCGGACCCTGCGCCGGACCCACGTCGCTCTCTCCGAACCGGCCAGGCCCGGCGAGGGGCCGGGGGTCACACTCGAGATCGACTGGTTGCTCGAGCCCGGTGGACAGCGCCGGCTCGAGGTGCTCATCTGGGACGAGGCGATCGAGGACAGCGGCGGGTTGGAGGAGGGGCGCCGACGGGCCGAGACCGTCGTGCCCCGGCCCCCGGTCTTCGATCCGGCCCTGCCCCTCGCCGCCCACGGCACCTGGGACGCCTCGAGCACGAGGATCACGACCGGCGACGGCGGGACGACGCGCGCCCTCCGGCGGGCCCTCTCGGATCTGCGCCTCCTGGTCAACCCGGGGCCCGGCCCGGGCGAGTCCTATATCGCGGCCGGGGTCCCCTGGTACAGCTGCCTGTTCGGGCGTGACTCGATCATCACCGCCCTCGAGCTGCTGCCGGTGCGTCCCCAGGTCGCCCGCGAGACGCTCGAGCTGCTGGCCCGACTCCAGGCCACCGAGCCGGACGACCGGCGCGACGCCCAGCCGGGCAAGATCCTCCACGAGCTGCGGACCGGCGAGCTGGCCCGGATCGGCGAGATCCCCCACACGCCGTACTACGGAACGGCCGACGCCACGCCGCTCTGGCTGATCCTGCTCGGTGAGACGTACGCCTGGACCGGCGACCGCGAGCTGGTCGACCGGCTGTGGCCGAACGCCCTGGCGGCGCTGGCCTGGATCGAGGGCGACGGTGATCCAGACGGCGACGGGTTCGTCGAGTACGAGCGCCGGAGCGAGCTCGGGCTGGTCAACCAGGGCTGGAAGGATTCGCTCGAGGCGAACCGCCATCGCGACGGTCGGCTCGCCCGACCGCCGCTCGCCCTGGTCGAGGTCCAGGCCTATGTCTACGCCGCCCGCCGGCACGTTGCCGCGCTCGCCCGGATGCGGGGCGAGGCGGGCCTGGCGGCCGCCCAGGAGCAGGCCGCCGCGCGGCTCCGCGAGCGGTTCGAGGCCGCCTTCTGGATGGAGGACGAAGGGACCTACGCGATGGCCCTCGACGCCGGCAAGCGCCAGGTGGACGCCGTCTCCTCGAACCCGGGCCATGCCCTCTGGTGTGGGATCGCCGATCCGGCCCGGGCGGCGCGGGTCGCCGCCTCGCTCAGTTCGCCGGGCCTCTGGAGCGGCTGGGGCGTGCGCACCCTCTCCTCGGCGATGGCCGGCTACAACCCGATTGGCTACCACATCGGCAGCGTCTGGCCGCACGACAACGCGATCATCGCGGCCGGTCTCGCCCGCTACGGCTTCCGCGAGCAGGCGGCGTCGATCGCGGCCGCGATGCTCGAGGCGACTCGCTACTTCCGCGATGCGCGGCTGCCCGAGCTGTTCTGTGGCTTCGCCCGCAGCGACGCCCCCTACCCGGTGCCCTACCCGGTCGCCTGCCAGCCCGAGGCGTGGGCCTCGGGCTCGGTCTTCTCGCTCCTGCGCTCGATGCTGGGCATGGAGGCTGACGCCGCCGCCGGCGAGCTCGAGTTCCGGT
>JAKAHU010000368.1 GCA_021825385.1 Chloroflexota bacterium
CGGCCCGGTCAGCCGTCCGCGCGGAGCCGGCCGCGCGGACCGGGGGAACCTCAGTCCCGCTCGTAGATCGGGGTCAGCCAGTGACGGTAGGCGGGGATCCGGCCTCGGACCGCGTCGAAGTAGCGGTCACGAATCTGCCGTCCGATCGGGCCCACCTCGCCCGAGCCGACCTTGCGGTGGTCGATCTCGATCACCGGTGAGACCTGGACGCCGGTCCCGCACAGGAAGACCTCGTCGGCGATGTAGAGCTCCGATCGGTCGATCGAGCGGACCTCGACCGCCAGCCCCTCATCCCGGGCCAGCTCGACGATCGCCCGACGCGTGACACCCTCGAGGATGTCGTCGCTGACCGGCGGCGTGATCAGGACCCCGTCGCGGACGACGAACAGGTTCGCCGCCGAGGCCTCCGAGGCGTGGCCGTCGGGGGTCATGACCAGGGCCTCGTCGAACCCGTTCAGCTCGGCCTCGGACTTCTGGAAGGCCATGTTCACGTAGCCACCGACGATCTTGCCGCGAGCCGGCAGCGCCTCGTCCGCGTTCCGGCGCCACGACGAGCTCATGATCCGGACCCCGTGCTCGGTCTCGATGTAGTTGCCGAAGGGCAGAGCGACGATGTACAGCTGGTGCTCGAGGTGGTGGAGCCGGACCCCGATCGCCCGGCTCGACTTGTAGAACGAGGGCCGGATGTACGTGTCCTCGCGGAACCCATTCCGGCGGACCGTCTCGACGATCAGGGCACTCAGCTCGTCGACCGAAGGAACCGGCTCCATGAGCAGCATCCGGCAATTGGCCCGGATGCGCTCGACATGCTCGCGGATCTTCAGCCCGTAGAGCTGGCCTTCCTCGGCGTTCCAGTAGGCGCGGATACCCTCGAAGACCGCTGTCCCGTACATGAAGGCGTGGGTCATGATGCTGACCTTGGCCTCGCTCATCGGGACGAACCGGCCCTCGAAATAGCAGACGAGGCTGTCGAGGTCGACGGGGGCGCCGGCCGTCCGCGCCGCCGGGGCGGGCGTGCCGGAGGGCTTCTCGGTGAGCATCGGGGCAGGCTCCTGAAGCTGGCCGCGGCTCCTGAACCGCGGATCGGTCGCGGGTGCCGGTGGAAACGCCCCCGGCCGGCCGAGTATAGCAGCGGCCTCCGGACCCTTGACACCCCTCCCCCCGAGATCCCTCGCCAGCCGGTGCCCCGGGCCGGCCCTGGCCGGAGGGCCCCGGCTCAGATCGAGACGCCCGCCAGGCGGCCGATCACCAGCCCGAGATAGACGAGATAGAAGAGCCCACCCAGGAGCAGCCGGCGACCCTCGAGCCGGCCGGTGCGGGCCATCGGCACGAAGATCGCCGCCGAGGAGAGGAGCGCGATCCCGGCCGACCCAAACGCGATCAGCGAGTCCGGCGTCACCGCCCAGCGATCGGGGGCGAAGACGAGGGCAATGACCGTCGGGATCGCGCTCTGGAAGACCATCGCTCCGGTGATGTTGCCCATCGCCAGGGTGTCCTTGCCCTGGCGGACCCAGATCACGCTGTTGAACTTTTCCGGCAGCTCCGTGGCGATCGGGGCGATCACCAGGGCGAGCAGCACCTCGCTCAGGCCAAGCGACCCGGCCAGGTTCGAGACCGCCCCGACGAAGGCGTAGGCGCCGAGCACGATCAGCCCGAGGGCGATGACCACCTGGACGGTGACGATTCGCAGCCGCGGCGGGGCCGGGTGGGCCGGCCCGCGACGATCGAGCCGGTGCATCCGGAGCGGCGCCAGGTCCGCCTCACCGTGGGCCATCTCGGCCCGCAGGTGCTCGAGCACGTAGTAGCCGTAGATCGCGACCAGGACCGCCGCCACGCCCAGGCGCGGCCAGGTCAGCTCGGCGGGCAGGAAGGCGACCCCGACCGCCAGCCCGTAGGAAACCGCGAACCAGCGCATGTCGTGGGCGATCACCGGCGGGTCGACGATCATCACCTCGCCGGTCGGCCGCTTGCGGCCGACGACCAGGACCGCCGCGCCGGTCACGAACATGGCCAGCGTGGCGAGCATGAACGGTGCGCCGAGGATCGCCCCCACCCCGACGTCGCTCGCGGCGTGGCCCGCCGAGAAGAGGATCGCGACGAGCGGGATCATCGTCTCCGGCAGCGCCGTCCCGATCGCGGCCAGCACCGAGCCGACCGCCCCTTCGGCCAGCTCGAGCTTGTGGCCGAACCACTCGACCCCGTTCGTGAACAGCTCGGCCCCGGCCAGGATGACGATGAACGCACCAACGAGGAAGACGACGTCCACCGTCAGCCGCCCAACCCGGTGGCGAGGAGGACACTGGCCGCGATCACCCCCAGGATCCCCAGCGCGACGAGGACCATCGGGCGCTCGCCGTCATGGAGATAGCCAACCAGCGAGGCGGTCACCCGGACGGTCGGGGTGCCGATCACGGCCACCAGACCGAGCCAGAGCACCCCTTCCGGTCGACCGGCCAGGATGTCGTCAGCGAGCCGTGCCGGGTCGAGTCCGAGCGCCCGGTCGAGGGGCGAGATCCCGCCGGCGATCATCAGCACGACCCCCAGCCCGATCAGACCAACGCTCAGGTACGTCGCCCCGAT
>JAKAHU010000369.1 GCA_021825385.1 Chloroflexota bacterium
TCTCCTAGCGAGGCGCCGGGCCCGGGTCAAACCTCGTCAGCCCGGCAGGCGAACGAGGGCCGGGTCGACACCGAAGACGGCCTGGACCTGGTCGGCCGTCAGGACCTCCGCCGGCGGACCGTCGGCCACGATCCGGCCTTCGTCGATCAGGACGAGCCGCGGAAAGAAGTGGGCGGCGAGGCCGAGGTCGTGGAGCACGGCCAGGATCGTCGTCCCGTCCCGGGCGTTGAGGTCGGCCAGCAGCTCCATCGCGTCGACCTGGTGGCGCAGATCGAGATGGACCGTCGGCTCGTCGAGGACGAGGAGCGGCGCACCCTGGGCGACGGCGAGGGCGAGGAGGACGAGCTGACGCTCGCCGAGCGAGAGTTCCCGCGCATCCCGGCCGAGCAGGTGCCCGAGACCGACCCGCTCGATCGCCCCGGCAACGGCGGCCCGGTCGACCGGGCGGGGGCCGCGCAGCGGGTGCTCGTGGGGCAGGCGGCCGAGAGCAACGACCTCCTCCACCCGGGCCGCGAACGGGAGCGTCACCTGCTGGGGGACGACCGCCAGGCGACGGGCGATCGAGAGCCGGTCGAGCCGGTCGACCGGATCGCCGTCCAGGCGAACCGATCCCGCCCGGGGTACGACGGTCCCGGCAACCACCCGCAGCAGGCTCGACTTGCCGGCCCCGTTCGGCCCGACCAGGGCGACCCGCTCACCGGTCCCGATCGAGAGCGAGACGTCGCGCAGGACATCCCGGCCGCGGTAGGCCATCCAGACTCGCTCGAGGGCGACGGCCGGCGGGGCGTGCCCGTTCACAGCTCGTACCCCGAGCGTGCCGAACGGAGCACGAACAGGAAGAAGGGCGCCCCGATCACGGCCGTCACGACCCCGACCGGCACCTCCCCGAGCAGCCGGGCGACGATGTCCGCGCCGACCATCAGGCTCGCCCCGAGGAGCGCCGAGAGGGGCAGGACGAGCCGCGCGTTCGGGCCGACGGCGAGCCGGACGACGTGGGGCACGACCAGCCCGACGAAACCGATCAGGCCCGCGATCGCGACCGCGGCGGCGGTCACGAGCGAGGCGAGCGCGATCAGGATCGCCCGCTCGCGCCGGACGTCGACCCCGAGGTGGGCCGCGGTCTCCTCGCCCAGGAGGAGGCCGTTGAGCACCCGGGCCCGGAGGCCGATCGCCAGGCTTCCGCCGACGATCATCGGCAGGGCGACCGCGACCCGGATCCAGGAGGCGCCTTCGAAGCCGCCGAGGAGGAAGGCGAAGATCTGGCGCAGGTTTGCCCCCGACAGGTACATCGCCATCGCCAGGCCGGCGGCGAGGAGTGAGCCGACGGCATACCCGGTCAGGAGCAGGCTCGTCAGCGGGGCCAGGGTCGCCGTCCGGCTGAGGCGGTAGACGACCGCGATCGAGAGGAGCGCGCCGGCGAAGGCGAGCCCGTGGAGGAGCCCGAACTCGAGGACGAGGACCCGGACCGGAATGAGGACGGCGATCGCGGCACCGAGAGCGGCCCCCGAGGCGGTGCCCAGGACGTACGGGTCGGCGAGCGGATTGCGCAGGAGGCCCTGGAACGTCGCCCCGGCCACCGCCAGGCCGAGCCCGACGGTCATCGCCGCCAGGACCCGGGGCAGGCGCAGGTCGAGGACGATCGTCTCGGTCGAGGCCGGCCAGGTCTGGAGGATCGGGGCGCCGAGCAGCCGGCGGGCAAGGATGGCGATCGTGTCGGCCGGAGCGACCGCGACCGAGCCGAGGCCGACGCCGAGCACGAGGGCGACGAGGAGCAGGCCGAGGGCGGCGCCGAACAGGAGCGCCGGTCGTCGTCGGCCGGGCCCGAACCGGACTGCCCGGACGCGGGCCGCCGCGACCGGTTCGCTGCGCGTCGCCATCGGCCTGCCCTCGCCGGTCCCCTACGGCACCGCGGGGAACGACGCGTCAGGATGGATCGCCAGGGCCAGATCGCGCAGGCCCTCGACCAGCCGCGGGCCCGGCCGGGTGATGACGAGGTCGTTGACCGGCCGGATCGCGCCGGTCTTGACGGCCGTCATCCGGCCCCAGCCCGGGCGGGCCGCAACATCCTTGGCCGTCGTCCCGTAGTTCGCGTCACCGAGCACGATCACCTCCGGGTCGGCCGCGACGAGCTTCTCGAGCGGGATCGAGAAGACGGTCGTGCTCCCGGTCGTGATCGGATCGCCGCCGGCGAGGCGGACCATCTCGGCCACGAACGAGTTGTCGGCGGGACCGTAGATCTCCTTCGTCGCGTCGAGCTCGTAGAACGTCCGGGGGTGGTCGAGGGAGGCCGCCGCCGCCGCGATCGCCTCGATTCCGGCGCGCATCCGGTCGGTCATCTGGCGCGCCGCGGCGGGCTCGCCGATCGCCCGGCCGACGAGCTCGATGTCGGCCAGCACGCCGGCGACGTCCCTGGCGTAGACGACGAGGACCGGGATGCCGAGCGAGCGCAGGCGGGCGACCGCCTCGGGCGGGTTGAAGCCATTGCCGCCGGCGATCACGAGATCCGCGTTCAGGCCGACGATCTTCTCGACGTCGACACCGGTGTACGAGGCGACGTGGGGCAGGGTCGAGATC
>JAKAHU010000110.1 GCA_021825385.1 Chloroflexota bacterium
AGTCCAGCGGAGCCAACTCGGTGATGGCGACAGCACGCCTCCAACTCCTCCTGGTGACGCCTGTTCGGGCCCGCCTTTTCGTGGCGGGCGCTGCCGGGTCGGCAGTGTCCAGGAGGCGGGGATGGCGAGTCAGCTCCACGCCAACCGCACCAGCGTGGCGCCGCCAATGTGCTGGTAGCGCTCTGGCGACAGGTCAGTGCGATGATCTGGCTGTTCGTGCGGCTGACGATCCGCTGTCTGTCGTCCAGTTCGACGTCGAACACGGGCGACTCCGCACCGCCCTCGGAGGACGCATGCCGAGGGCGGCGGGGTCTCTCCCGACGGGGCCCCGACCCACGGAGGGTGACGATCAGTCGGCGGACCGAAGTGCCGCCGGGACCGGCACGAAGTGGCCGCTGGCGGCAGCCTGGCGGGCCAGGGTGAGCGCGGTGACGGCGTCGCTGGTCTGGAGATACAGCGGCGCCTCGCGCATGTGCTGCTCGAGCACCCGCACGACGTGGTGCAGCTCGGCCTCACTGAGCTCCTCGAAGGTCTGGATTGCCCGTTCCTCCCCGTCCTCGGCCCAGACGTGGAGTACCTGGTATGTCGCGTCGGCGGACTCGATGGCGAGGTAGCCGGCCACGAAGTCGGGGCCCTCGGCGGCGGCAAGACGCACGAACCGCTCGTCGGGCCGCACCACGGCATCGAACCACTGGTAGATCATGGTGGCCTCCTGGCTGCAGGGGCGAATGACCGAGCGGGTCAGGGCCCGGCGTTCTCGCGAGCGAACGATCGGCGGCGTGTGGGCAGTGTCAACTCGGACCCGCTGTGGCGACCCTGATCGCGCGCCACGTCCCCAGCGATGCGCGCGGCGGCAGGCGCGTTCGAGTGCGAGCCCCGCTCGTCCACCTGTCGTCGCGGTCAGTGGACGACTTGGCCCGGTGGCGGATTGATCACCGTAGCCGGGGGTCTGGGGTGGGGGCCCGCCCGACCTGTGCCCCCACCCTCCCCTCGATCCGACCCACACCAGGGTGCGATCGTTGGGGAGGCTGGGGGAGAGCCTTATGGGGCTCCCCCAGCCCCCCCCCAACCCCGGCAGAACCCCCTCACCTCACAGGTGACCGCCCCCATTGACAGCTTGGCGAAGTCTCCCTCAATCCCTGCGTCGCCCCCCGGACGACCGGACCAGACGCTCGCGGAGACTCGTCATGCTCGACCCTGCCCTGCCTGCCCCGCCACCCCTCACGGGCTCCGAGTCGCCTGCCCTTCTCGTGGAGCGCGGCCTGCTCGGCCTGCTGCTGGTGGACCCTTCGTGCCTGCCGGACGCCACGCAGCTCGACCCCGACGACTTCCTGGATCCTCGTCACGGCCGGCTCTTCGCGATCCTGCGCGAGCTCGCCGCCGCCGGTCATCCCGACCGCGGGCCGGCAGCGCTGGTCCTCGAGCTGCAGCGTCGGGGCGAGCTCGAGGCCGTGGGCGGCGTCAACTACGTGGCCGGGCTGGTGGCCGACGAGCGGGCCCTGCCCCGGCTCCTCCCCCACCTCATCGAGAAGGTACGCGACGAGGCCCTCCGCCGCCGTGCCGACAGGGCTCTGGCCCAGGCGATGTCACAGGTCGCCGACCGCCAGTGGCCGCTCGACGAGCTGTACGCCGGGTTGCAGAGCGAGTTGGCCGCGGTGACACGGCGCCAGATCGGCGCGGGCGACGGGCTCATCGGCCTGGACCCGCTGATGACCCGCCTGCGTGCTTTGGCCGACGCCCCGGACCTCGATCGCCGGCTGCCCACCGGCTTCGGCCCGCTCGACGAGCGCCTGCAGGGCGGGCTGCGGCCCGGGCAGCTCCTGGTGATCGCGGGACTCACCGGGTCGGGCAAGTCGGCCCTCGGGACGCAGCTCGCACTGGGTGCCGCCTGGCACGTGGCGCACAACCCGGCGCGCTACACGGATGCCGGCCGGGTCCTGTACCTGAGCTTCGAGATGGCCGCCGACGAGCTCGGGCTGCGCATGGTCCGCCAGGTGGCCGACATCGCCGACGGCTGGGAGCCCCTGCGCGGCGGTTGGAGCGCGAGCGACCGGTCCCGGGCAGAGGCGGCCATGACCCAGCTCGCGACGCTGCCCCTGGAGGTCACCGAGGCCTCGCTGGGGGCCACCATCCGGCCCACCACCGAGGCCGTGGCGGCGGCCGTCGAGCGCCACGTGGCACGCCACGGGACGCCGCCCCTCGTGGTGGTCGATCACCTGCACCTGCTGCGCGCCGGCGAGGTGGGGAACCGGACTGCCGAGGTGGAGCGCGTGGTGACCGACCTCGCTGAGCTCGCTCGGCGCTTCGGGATCCCGGTCATGCTCCTCGCCCAGATGAACCGGGGCTCCCAGCGGCGCGACGACCCGCGACCGAAATTGAGCGACCTCAAGGACACCTCGGCCATCGAGCAGATCGCCCACACGGTGGTCTTCGTCCATCGGCCCGAGCGGGCCATCCGGGAGGCCGAGACGGTCCCCTCCGAGGCGCCCGAGCGGGCCGAGCTCATCGTGGCCAAGCAGCGGGGCGGGCAGGCGGGCACCATCGAGGCGCTCTGGCTCGGCTGGCGGTTCCTCTTCCTGCCCAACCCGGGCTGGACGCCGCGCCTCCCGCTGGCCGCGGTCGACGACGCCTCGCTCTTCGAGCCTCCCGTGCTGCCGGCAGTGGCCCTGCCGCCCGCGCGTCCGGCGCCTCGGTCCGACCCGGAGCTCGTGTGCGACATGGTGCGCGCGGTGCAGGCGACGGGTCGGTGGGCCACTCGGGATGATCTGCGCGCTGGGGCGAAGGAGCTGAGACGGGACGCTGCCTCTTCGTGGAGCAACTGGTGGGTGGGCCGAACGGTGGATGCGTTGCTTCGTGCCGGGCGGCTGCGGGGCGAACAAGCCACATCGGGGAACCGAGCCTGGACCTACTGGCTCCCTGAGCCACTCGGGCCGGCGCCCACCTCCACCGTGCCTGGTCGCGGTGACCCACAGAGCCCCCGCATCGACGAGGAGGACGAGCTCGGAGACGACATCCCGTTCTGACGTGAGCATCGCTGGCTCGGCGTGCACGACCGGGACGTGGCGTCGGATCTCGCACGGAACCTCCCGAACGCGTCGAAGACCAGGCGGCCCGCGGTCGTCGACGCGACCAGCGGCGCCAGTGCGGCATAGCCGGTTGGTAAAGGGCCGCCCGGGGTGTGCTAACTGTGGGGCGGTTGCGGACGCAATGACCTCGCCGACGCGAGGCCCAGGACCGGCGAAGGTAGGGCTGACGAGGGAACGATCGGCAGGCCGGAGCCCATTGCACGTGGCGGAAGGTCCCCGTAATCTGGAGGTATCCGAGGGGGTCAAGGCGGAGGAGCACCGTGCGTCGCGTCGCTCGCGGTCCCGCGTCCCAGCGCGCGTTCATCTCGCTCGAGCGGCCCCTCACGCGCCGCCAGGTGCTGCAGGGCGGCGCGCTCCTGGGATCCGGCCTCCTCGTCGCCGCCTGCGGCTCGAGCACGCCGACGCCCAAGCCGCAGGCCTCCGCGCTCGCGCGGGCCACCACGGCTGCCGCCGCCCGCATCTCGCCCTCGCCCACGCCCGCCCCCGTCCTCTCTACCGACCTCCTGCGCAGCGCACTCGGCACGCTGCCCTCGGGCGACACCTTCACCCTGCCCGGCGGCCGCGCTGCCCCGCTCGCCGACCTCGAGACCGCCTCCCTCGCACTGGCGGCTGCCTCGAACCCGTACGCCAGCGTCGGCGTGGATCCGATCGCTACGCTCGGCTTCATCCTCGCCTGTGCCGACTGGTCGGGCAGGAGCGGGCTCGTCGATCTCTCCGGCGTCTTCCCGACGCTCGACGTCCCGATCGTGCGCCTGGAGCTCCCGAGGCTGCCGGGGAGCGAGCTCACCGACGTGCTCGCGCAGGCCTCCCCGACCGGGTTCGTGCTGCGCCCCGGGGCCGCGCTCCTGGCTGCGGGCATCCTGCCCGACGGGCGCTACGTGCTCGCCATCGCCGATCCCGCACGCACGGTGGCCGGCCATCCCCGCCTCGAGCTTGCCCTGCTCGCCCCTGGCACCGCGGGGCCGCTGCTCGAGGCCGCCGGCGCCTCGCTCAGTGTCTCCGGCACGATCGCCCTGCCGGGCCAGGCACCGGTGCGTCTCGCGTCCGTCGACCCCGCCCTCGCCCCGAGCCTCGTCGCGGCGGCCGGCGTTCTCTTCGTCGATCGGGTGCCGCTGCAGCCGCTAGGAGCGAAGACGCCGGCCCTCGCCGCCGATCCCGTGGTGCCGGTGCCGGACACGTCCGTCGTGTCGGGCGCCGCCCGCGTCAGCCAGGCGAAGGACGGGCGTGTCCTCGCGCTGGATGCCGCGGGGAAGTCGGTAGGACGAGCCGAGTACATCGGCGGCACGCCAGCGTGGGATTGGCAGGGAGCCGACGGACTCGACTGGAGACTGCGCGAACTGGCCGATCGCATCGGTCTTCGGATCGGGACGGCACCCGGCCCACCCGCGGATTCCACGTACTTCGCGGTCGTGAACCGCGAGTTCAACACCGAGAACCTCGCAGGCCCTGGCTGGAAGGATGTCCTGGTCTCTGCTCGCGGCGACCTGAACCTCTCCTATTGGGACTCGCGTGTGGCCCGCGCTCGCGCGGCGAACATGGGCATGTTCGGCAACCTGTTGTTCCCGTACGCGAGCGACCTGCCGTCCTGGATCGATCCGAGGACGATCAGCACGTCAGCCCTGCGATCAGCGGCGGAGAAGCTGGTTAGCGGAGTGGTTGCACAGCTGCCTGAAGTGCACACCTGGAACGTCATCAACGAGGCGGTCTCGGCGGAGCTCTACGCGACGGGCGCCGACCGCCTGTTCCCGGATCGGTTCGGCTCCGGGTTTCACGCGTTCATCGCACAGGCCCTCGCCTCGGCCCACAAGGCCAACCCGTCGGCTCGCCTCATCATCAACGACACCTCGAATGACGGGCGCGACCCGGAGGGTACGCAGCGATTCCTCGCGCTTACCCGCGAGTTGCTGGATCTGGGCGCGCCACTCGATGGCGTGGGCATGGAGATGCATCTCCGCTACGACGAGTCGGCCTACTCGGGCAACGTGTTCACGGCGTCGCGCTTCGCCGACGCTCTCGGCCCGTATGCCGAGCTCCATGTGCCCGTCCTCGTCACCGAGTTCGACGTCGACATGACCGGGTTCCCCGGGTCCAAGGCAGACGAGCAACGCGTGCAGGCGACGTTCTACAGGGACGCGCTGCAGACGGCGCTGTCAGCCGACGTGAGGGACTTCTACGTCTTCGGTCTGATCGACACCACGAGTTGGCTCGTCGAGGGTGGCGAGCCCAACTCGGATGCGCTCATGTTCGACGGCACGTATCGTCCGAAGCCGTCGTACTACGCCGTCCTTGATGTGCTGAAGCAGTGGGCGGCGCTGCCTCCGGCATGAGATGCCAACCCGTGGCGCCGCGGTAGCGGGTCCTCGGGGAGCGCTGCGTGAAACGGTGGCGCCTGATGCCCCAGAGTCCGCGCTCGTCATCCGAGGCCGGTGCACGCCGCGGTAGCCGACCCGGGTGAAGAAGGGACTGGACCGTGAGGCCCGATCGACGCGAATGCGCCCCCGGTGCCCATCCGGGCAGACTACGGGACGGCACACATCGGTCCGCCCGCGGGGGCCGGACCTGATCGCGCGGACGGGTGGCGGATCGGGCAGCGACGAGAGAGGGCGAGAGCGGTCACCGGCCGCCAGCGTGACGCCTCCGCGTGCCACCTGCTTTGGCGCGGAAGTACCTCGTTGCGTCCGCAACCGCCCCACAGTTAGAACACCCCGGGCCGCCCTCGCCCTGGGTAGGATTCCGTTGTCTTGGCCCGCGGGGCACGCTCTTCCACGTCCTCTGTCTCTTGACTTCGGGACGCGAAGGCTGAGACTGGTTGGTATGGAACCGCTGCTGACCTTCATCGGCCCCGCCGTTGCCTTCCTGGCCGGTTTGATGGTCATCGTCGCCGGCGTCGCGCGCCTCCGGGGTCGCCGATCGCGCTTCGATCGGGCTGCTGGAACCGTCGCGTCCGCGGCGGCGATGGGTGTCTATCCGCCGTCGCTCCGCGGCGGGGGTGTCGCGGTTCCCCCGCGGCCCGACGAACCGGAGCGCGACTGAACGCTCCGGCGCGGCCTATGCGGCCCGCGTCTTCTCCCGCCGCGCGACAGCGCGCTCCCGCTTCCGGCAGATCGGGCAGCCGACCTCCACCTTCGCCCGCGCGTGCGGCGACATCCGATAGCCGGGGTGCGTCGGATCGTCCGGGCAGCGCCAGGCCACCGTCTTGTCGTAGGTCGCCTTGATGCGCTCCGGGCGCAGCGGCGCGTTGGCCTCGGCGTCCCATTCGGGCAGAAACTCGGGATGGACCGCGGCGAGCGAGTTCAGCCCGTCGGCGCGCTCGGTGTGGCAACGCCGGCAGCGCGTGAGCCGCTTCGTGCGCTGCGCGACCGGCGCCGTCCAGCGGTGCCCGCAGCGGTGGCACCGCCAGTGCGCCTCGTGGCTTGAGCCCGCCGAGAGCGTGAGCGGATCCAACGCTCCGTTCGCCGTGCCGTCCCAGTCGCGCAAACGTGAGGGGAAGTTGGCGAGCGTGAGCCCCGCCACGGCGATCGAGAGCGTCCGGCGTCCGGGCTTCACGGTGGCCACGAGGGGCGCCAGGCCCGCTCGGGCACGTTCCTCGTTCTCGCCCTCGACGAGCCGCAGCACCGAGCGCGTCTTGGCGTCGGCCATGTAGGCCGCAGTGTCGCGCCGGGCGCGATCCCGCGCGCCGATGAGGAGGGCGGCGAGCGAGCCGAGCCGAGGGGCGGGGTCCTGGAGGACGCGCCAGCGCACCTCGAACTCAACGGGCAAGGCGGAGAGGCGATCCTTGACGATCCGCGCGTAGAGCGAGAGATCGGCCTGGTTGGCGAGCTCGGCCCGCGCCAGGGCCAGGACGAGCCCGAGGCGCTTCGCGTTGCGCAGGCTGCTGCGCCGGCGGCGTGGGAAGTGGCGGTCGATCCAGTCGCACACCCGCTCCGCCGCGCCGTTGCTGCGCGGGAAGCCGGCATGGCCGCGGTGGAGGGCGACCTGTGCCCGCACGAGATCGTCGTTCGTCGCCATCCAGCCGAGCAGCACCCGATGCTTGTCCTCGTCCTCGAACGCCCACTCGACGAGCTTCTCCCAGTCGGCAACCGACCAGAAGGCCCGTTGGAAGAGCGCGGCGGTCGACGCAGCGTCGGGGTAGATGCCGTCGCCGAGGGCGGCCTCGCGGAGCGCACGCCCCAGGTGATACTCGCAGGAGTAGAAGAGGGCCTCCGGCCATTTCGCCCGCACAGCCGAGGCGATTGCGCCGGCCCCGTCGGCCACCACCCATTCCGGCGCACCAGGCAGCTCGTCGAGGAAGTCGCGCCACGACTGGGCGGTCTCGTCCCCGGCGAGGCCGATGCGTCAGGGCTTCAGACGCACGGCGGGATCGTCGCCGCCGACCGCCACGAGCACGGCGCCTGCCCGATCGTCCGGGTTCCAGCGCTCGCCGTGCTCCGCCGCCCCGTGCGCCCACAGGTTGAGCGGCTTGGAGTCGAGCACCAGGATGCGCGGCCAGCGCCGAGGCGCGAGCGCGCGGTTGATCTCGCCGCCCAGCACGTCGAGGTAGCGCGCGGCCAGCTCGCACTGCCGGCTGGCGTAGCGCATGCCGAAGGTGTCCTCGGCGTAGCGGTGGGCCTCGAGACGCACCATCTCGCTCGAGCGCCGCAGCGAGAGGCCGCGCCCGACGAGCTGGAGCAGGCGGGCGATCTCGTTGGCGGTGTGGAAGAAATCGACGAGGGCGAGCGGCCCCTGCGCCGCGCCGGGTCGCACGTCGCAGGTCGGACAGTCCTCGCCGTGCTGGTGGTGCGGCTCGTTCTGGCGGCGCTCGAGGGAGAACGTGTGTATCGGCGAGCCGTCGGATGGGTAGCAGCGCATGCGCTGACGCCGGAAGGGCGCGGCGGTCCAGTGCCGGCGGCCCCAGAAGATCACGCGACCGGGATGGTTCTCCGGACAGCGCTCGGGGCGCCCCTCGACGAGCCGGGGCGGGCGTCCCCGACGGGGCAATGCGACGACGGTGGCCGGTGCCATACCCGAGATCGTGCCGCCCACGTTTGCCAGCTTCTATGGCACGGAGGTCCCACCTTTACCAACCGGCTATGCCGCACTGGCAGCGGCCCTGCGGTTGACAGTCCCCCCGAGCTATCCACTATCCCGGTGTGGCGCAGTCGAGGCGCCGCAGCGTCTGCAGAGGCCCGATCCCAAGGACCGGGCCTCGTCCGTGCCCGGCTCTTGTGCCAGCTCGATGCGCTGATCGACCCTGGGGCTGCGGTGTTCACCGGCGTGGAATTCCACCGGCGCGTGCCCGTTCACGCGCGCGTGAACACCGGACCTTCGTGCCCAGTTCGATTGACAGCACCGTGCCCGCATCCCACATCGCCTCCGTCACGCTGCGGTATCGGAGGAGCAATGTCAGGCGACACGGGCGGCACACGAGAGAATGGGCCGAACCTGTCGGCCGATTTGGAGACGGTAGGGGCGTCGCGGACCACGAGCCCGCCGGCGTACCCTCGCCCGACCGAGGCCGCCTACCGCTACGCGCTTGAGCTCGTGCGCTACGAGGGCGGCGACCTCGCCAGCGCAAGCCCGACGACGCAGGACACCATCCGACGCTGGCGCGCCTGGCAGGCCTACGACGCAGCGGTCGCGGCAGGCCGGGACCGGGCACGGCCTCGACCGACGCTCGCGCCGCAGCCGGCCGAGCCGTCGAGGTCCGGCCCTGACGTCGCAGTGACCCTGCCGCACGGTCCGCTCCCAGACCCCGACTGGGTGCTCCTCGTCGACGAGCTCCTGCCCTACCTGTACCGCAACTGGCGGCCCATCCGCGTGGCGCAGGCCGGGCACCCCCGGCGGGGCGTCCCGCACGTGGTCAATGCCGATGGCATCCGGATCTCGACGCTCGTTGCGCTCTGGGCAGAGCATCACGGCCACCGGTACGGTTGGGCCAGGCGGCTGCTCGAGAAGGCCGAGGAGGCGGGCCTGGTCCTCAGGGAGACCCACCTCATCGCGGCGTCGTCCGGTGGCGCGGCGCGGAGTTGGTCACAGTGGGTGCTGCTCGAGCCCGAAGCCTACAGACGCCGGCTCGCCGAGGTGCTGACCGAGCGGGAGGGACCGTGACGCGGCCGGGCGACTACGCGGGCCCGCGCCGCTGTCAGGGTTCCTCCGGTGGGAGGAGGGGGGCGCCGTGAGCGGACCGCGCCTATGCAGGCTGCTGGCGGTGGGCGCGAGACGCGAGGTCGGCCCACACCTGGGCTCCCTGATCCCTTCGTCGCGAAGTCAGGGATCCGGGCGTGATCGATGCTGGCACAAGCCCATCGATTGACGCGTCACGACGGTCACGACCGGAGCGCAACGAGTGACGGCGGGGCAAGCTCCCGGAAGAACTCGTGTGCGGCCGTGCGACCTCGGGCCGGAAAGAGATGGCTCAAGGGTGCCCGCGCAGCCAACGTGCGCGACCAGGCGGTCACCCGATCTCGCTCATGGCTGTACCGCTCTGCGTCCCCGAGATCTTCGATCTCGACGTAGCGGCGGAGGACGTAAGCACAGAGGTCGGCGGTCTGGACCAAGACCGCGTGCTCGCTTTCGACGAAGTAGGGCACATCA
The DNA here is from genome assembly GCA_021825385.1 of Chloroflexota bacterium. GTDB lineage: Bacteria > Chloroflexota > Limnocylindria > Limnocylindrales > CSP1-4 > JAKAHU01. The sequence goes on from JAKAHU010000110.1 coordinate 9,660, forward strand.
ACGATCTGGTTGAGCGGAGGGGTGCCGCTGCGTCTGCCGTAGTAGCCGTCGGTCCACGGCTCCGGTTCCCGGACGAACTGCACGAGGTCTCCCTGATGTCCACTGTGGTCCATCACCAGCACGGTGTGCCCTTTCGGTGCCTTCAACGTCTGGTGCTGGCGTTGCAGCGCAAGCACCAGGTGCCGGTCAGCCGCACACCACGGGTCGGGGACATCAAGACGCTCGGATCGAGAGTTCTCCTCAAAGGCCCCAGTGAGCACGCCCGAGTAGACGATCGCGTGTCTTCGCACGCCAATCCAGTCAACAACGTCCCCGATGACCCGACCACGCTGCGCCGGATCCATCCCCTTCCAGCGTCCCGTGCCCCGATAGAGTTCAGAAGCCTTGAACTCGCGCAGCGGGGATCCCAGTCGCGCGCTCATGGTGTCGAGCAGCGCGGCCCATTCTGACTTGGTCAGGTGCATCCGCGTGCCGTCCACGACAATGCCTGCGGCAACCACGACGTCGTGGTTGCGTCCTTCGCTCTCGTCGATGTAGCAGAACTTCATCCGGTCGGATCAGGCCGGCTGACGAACCCGGTCCCTCCTCTACTCCTTCTCGAAGCCGAAGTCGCGGAAGCGCAGCGTCTTGGCGTTCTCGGAGACGGTCCGTACGGTCTGGTCGGAGAAGCCGGCCTCGGCGCGATGCTCGGCCTCGACCTCCACGCGCACGGTGAGGCTGACGTCGGTCTGGGCGGCGAGCGGGCCGATGACCTCGGCCACGATCTTCTGCAGCTCGGGGATCGGGGTGCGTGGTTCGGCGAGCACCGCCTCGCCGTGGAACCGGGCCACACGAGGGGCCCGCGGTACCGGCGCCGCGGTCGGTCCTGCGGGCGGTGGCGGCCCTGGTGGCCAGCCACTCGTGCCGGGTTCTCGCCCCGGTCCGGGCAGCGGCCCAGGTCCCGGCAGGGGATCGGGCAGGGCGGCGCCGTCCACGATCAGGCTCGTCGAGGTGATGGGGGTCTCGCCCTGGCGACCGGCCACGATCCCCCGGTACACTCCGCCGTCCTCGCGCGCGGCCGCGTAGGCGAACGTTTCCGTGCGCCACAGCAGGCTCGAAGCGCCGTCACGGACCGCCCCCTCGAGCACCGAGCTGTCGCGCAGGCGGGGCAGGTACGGATACTGCGCGAACCAGGCCCACAACTGGCGCAGGCCGACCGCGTGGTCGGCCCCCCAGCGCTCTCGCAACACGCCGTCGAGCACGAGCCGCAGGTTGACCCCGCCGAACTTCGTGATGAGCAGTTCCTCGGCGCGGAGCTTGGCCCCGGCACGCACCGCCAGAGGATCGGAGCCGCCCGGGAGCTTGACTGGACGCAGCTCCACCTTCGCGAGCGGGTCCGCCTGGGCGGGCACGAGCAGCCACTGGTACGTCTCGGGGATGCGCAGCGCGGCGGTCTGGTCAGCGCCGTCGCGCTGGCTCTTGGCCTGGCTGCGCTGGAACCCGTCGAGGTTGAGCCGTCCGGCCTCTCCCTCCTCCACGATCGAGGCCCAGGCGAGGTACTCGCGGGCGGCCTGGGTCAGTTCGGCCAGGCGGGTCGTGTCGGCCGCCAGGAAGACCAGCATGTTCTGGTTGGTGCGCGCGCCCGCCCCGCGGGAGGCGAGGATCTCGGCCGCGGCAGCCACGGCGCGCGAGCTCGTCCCCTTCGCGTCGTGGGGGTACCTGGGCGCCAGGGCCACCAGGGCGACCTCGTCCACGTCGGGCACATCCGAGCCGTTCGCGGGCGAGGGATGCACCCGGGCGAAGGGTCCCCGATCGGCCAGGGCGGCCTTCAGGCGCCGCTCGATCTCGAGCTCGACCCGGTCTTCGGCCTGCTGCTCGGCGCGATCGCGGGCCAGTTGGTTCACCGAGGGCTGGGTGGCATACCAGTAGCGGTTGTTGTTCTCGTAGAGGTAGAGATCGGA
>JAKAHU010000370.1 GCA_021825385.1 Chloroflexota bacterium
CTGATCTTCAGCGTTTCCGGCGACATCGTCGGTCTGTCGCAGGCGCTCTCCACCGCGAGCGGCACGACGACCTCCGTCATCACCGGCGGCTCGAGCACGTCCTTCACGTACGCGCTCGACGCCGGCTCGGTGCAATTCCAGCCCACGGGCACCGCCTGCACCGGCAGCGCCCTCGCGGCCGGCAGCGTGACCGTCGCGGCCGCGGGCGTCGTCGCGGCCGAGACGTTCACCGCCATCGCCCCGACGGGCGTCGGCAACACGATCTATAAGGCCACCGCGCTGACCGGCAGCAAGCCGGTCGGCACGGTCGTCACGCAGTCCGTCTGCGCCAACCGCTTCCCGTCCCCGGTCACCGTCGGCGACGCCGTCGATGCGTTCAACCAGTGGGGCTGGAACCCCACGTTCCAGGCGGGCGTCAACAGCCAGAACCCGGCCGACATCGAGGCCGACCTCGGCTTCTTCGACGGCCTCCTCCTGGCCGGCGACACCGTCACCTTCACGATCCAGACGCCGGGCGTCCTCTTCTCGCCTGACAGCGAGCTGACGGGTGACATCTTCAGCGTCGGGATCGGGACCGGGACGCCGGTTCTCTCCGCCGACCGCAAGTCGATCTCCGTCGCCCTGACCGCGGACGCCACGGCCGGTGACTACATCGACTTCGGCCCCTACATGGACGTCGCCCAGAGCGTCGCCAACGGGACGACGGTCGACGTCGCCGTCACGACCTCGCGCGCCGGCGTCGTGGTCCTCGGCTCGCCGGTGACCGTCGCCGTCGTCGGCTTCGTGTCGGCCGGCTCGACGGCCGCCCCGATCATCTACATCGGTCAGAACGACCAGTCCACCGGCATGGTCACGCTCACCGAGTCGGCGCCCGGCGTCATCAGCGACGCGGGCAACCTCTCGGTCTGCCTCCAGTCCGGCGAGAGCTGGGCGATCGGCCGCTACTTCTGGGCGGTCGTGACCTCCGGTGACCTGAAGTTCAACGTCGCGGGCCTCCCGGCCTCGCAGGCGAAGATGACGATCAACGGCAACTGTCTCGACGTCCTGCCGTACACCGGCTCGAGCGTGGCCTCCACGATCGAGATCCGTGACGGCACCGCCACGGCCCCGGCCGCGAGCGGCGCGACGAACGGCCCGAAGGTCAACGTCCCGAACTACATGACCCCCGGCCAGACCTACGTCCGCGTCTACAACGACGGGACGCAGGTCGCCGACAACATCGTCATCGCGGTCCGCGCCTACACGGGCACCCCGACCGCGACGGCGAGCGCCCAGCTCCCGGTGATCCGCGGCATGCTCAACCAGGCTGCCGGCAGCATCACCTTCACCGAGGGCGCGCCGAATCAGTTCGGCTCCTACTACTACCTCGAGCTCTGCCTCGTCTACCCGTCGACCTCCTACGAGGGGGCCTACATCTGGTCGAGCCCGACCGGCGCGAACGCCCCGGTCGTGACGACGAACAGCACGGTCTCCGGGCTGATCGCCACGTTCGACCCGGTGAGGTCGGGTGATGGGTGCATCTGGCTCAACACGACGGACTCCGGCCTCTCCGGGCTCGGCACGATCACGGTCAGCAACCTCAAGCTGGACGTGAAGACCGACGCCCAGCTCGGCCCGGTGTTCGTCCGCATCTACACCAACATGACCGATCGGCAGGGCGAGGGCCTCCTCCAGGCCACCGTCTCGCCGGCGACCGTCGTGGCGCCGCGCGCCCTCAGCATCGGTGCCGTCAGCGCGCTCGGGGCCAACCCGACGAGCGGCTACAGCACGAAGACCCCCAAGGTCCAGACCGCGGGCAAGTACATCACCTGGAAGTTCACGGGCGGCAAGGCCCTCGCCGGGCAGCGCGTGAACGTCCTCAAGGCGGTCCGGATCAACGGCGCCTGGGGCGGCCCGTCCTACCTGAAGTCGGCGTGGGCCGATGCCAACGGCATCGTCACCGTCGTCATGAAGGCCTCGGCCGGCACCGTCCTCAACCTCCGCGTGCAGTGGCCGGGCGGCGGTGTGTACACCGTCAGCACGTCCAAGGCCCTCGGCGGCGCCTGGAAGTAGCCTTCGACGACCTCGTGGCCGGCCTCGCGCCGGCCCACGGGACCTCGCTCGAACCCTGAAGACCGGCCCCGGGGCACCACCCCGGGGCCGGTCTCGTTCCCGGAGGTAGACTCGTCGCCGTGACCGCCTCCGCCCGCCGCCCGCCGCGGCGGCTCCTCGCCTCCCTCGCTGCCGTCGCTCTCGTCGCCGCGCTTGCCGGCTCGACTCGCGCCGCGGCCGACAGCACCTCCGACATTCCCGGGATCCCGCTCCCGGGCCCGATCGTCACGGGGATCCTCGGCGGCCCCGTCTACGATGTCGTCTACCGGGTCGACCTCGCCCCGGGCTCGATCATCGTGGCCAGCCTGAGCGGCTCGCCGGGCACGGACTTCGACCTCTACCTCTTCGATGCCACGGCGACGACCGTCGTCACGAACGAGGGCGTCGTCGCCCGCTCCACCGGCCCCGCGAGCGACGAGGCGATCGCCTTCGGCACGGCGGCCGGGGGCCGCTTCTACATCGACCTGAACGGCGCGAG
>JAKAHU010000371.1 GCA_021825385.1 Chloroflexota bacterium
ACGAGGTGATGGTGGTCGTCACCGAGATCGACCGTCAGGGCCGGATCAATCTCTCGCGCAAGGAGGCCATGCGCCGCCACCTGGCCCGAGAGACCGTCGCGCCCTCGGCGTAGCGAGGCTCGGGCCGCGGTCCGGGAGCTGGCGGGCCGGCGGGAGGCCGTCGGTCCGCTGCTATACTCGGGCCGTGCCCGACAGCCAACGACAGTGACAGCGGAGCCACGCCCTCGATGATCCGACCGCCCCTGAGCGTCGCGGTCGTCGGCGCCACCGGCGTCGTCGGTCGGACGATGATCCAGATCCTCACCGAGCGGGCGTTCCCGATCCGGGAGCTGCGCCTCCTGGCCTCGGGCCGCTCGGCCGGCGTGAGCGTCTCGATCGAGGGTCGCTCGTACCCGGTCGCCGAGGCGACGGTGGACGCCTTCGAGGGCGTCGAGATCGCGCTCTTTTCCGCCGGCTCGGACGTCTCGACCGAGCTCGCCCCGCTCGCGGTCTCGCGCGGCGCGACCGTGATCGACAACTCGAACGCCTGGCGGATGGATCCCGCCGTGCCGCTCGTCGTCAGCCAGGTGAACCCGGACGACGCGGCCCAGCACGAGGGGATCATCGCCAACCCGAACTGCTCGACGATGCAGCTCGCCCCGGTCCTGATGGCCCTGCGCGATGCGGCCGGCCTCGAGCGGGTCGTCGTCGACACGTACCAGTCGGTCTCGGGGACGGGCGCCGAGGCGCTCGCCGAACTCGAGACCCAGATCCGCGCCCACGTCGCGGGCGAGCCCAAGGAGGCGCACGTCTACCCCCACCCGATCGCCTTCAACGCCCTGCCCGAGATCGACGTCTTCCTGCCCAACGGGTACTCGAGGGAAGAGTGGAAGGTCGTCACCGAGAGCCGCAAGATCCTCCACCTGCCCGAGCTGCGTGTCTCGTGCACGGCCGTCCGGGTGCCGGTCTTCGTCAGCCACTCCGAGGCGGTCCACGTCGAGACCAGCCGCAAGGTGACCGCGGCCGAGGCCCGCGAGCTGTTCGCGGCGGTGCCCGGGGTGGTCGTGCTCGACGATCCGGCCCGCCATGTCTATCCGCTCGCGAGCGAGGCGGCCGGCCGGGACGAGGTCTTCGTCGGCCGGGTCCGTGAGGATCCCTCGGTCGAGCGCGGCCTCGCTTTCTGGGTGGTCAGTGACAACCTGCGCAAGGGTGCCGCCACGAACGCGGTCGAGATCGCCGAGCTGATCGCCGAGCGCGGCTGGCTGGGCCCGGCCTCGGTGCGTGGGGCCGGCCGCTCCGGAACGGGGGACGGCGGGGGCCGGGCGTGACCGACGACGAGCGCGAGGCGGCGCTCGAGGCGATCGCAGCCGAGGTTCGGGTCTGCACCAGCTGCCGGCTGCACGAGGGCCGGACCCGGGCCGTGCCGGGGGAGGGGAGCGCCTCGACCGAGGTCGTCTTCGTCGGCGAGGGGCCGGGATTTCACGAGGACCGCGAGGGTCGACCGTTCGTCGGCCGGGCCGGGGCGCTCCTGACCACGCTCCTGGGCTCGGTCGGCTGGCGGCGCGAGGACGTGTTCATCACGAATGTGGTCAAGTGCCGGCCGCCGGAAAACCGCGATCCGGCACCCGATGAGATCGCCGCCTGCGCGCCGTACCTGCGCCGCCAGCTCGAGGTTCTCGACCCGGCCCTCGTGGTCACCCTCGGGCGCCACTCGCTGGGCACGTTCATGCCCGGCGCCAGGATCTCCCAGGTTCACGGGACGGCCCGCCCAGCCGACCCGGGGCGCGGTCCGCAGGCCGCCCTGGTGTTCGCGATGTACCACCCGGCGGCGGCCCTCCGAACGCCTGAGATCGAGCGTCAGTGCGTTATCGACATGGCCGCCGTGCCGGCCACCCTTGCCGCCGCCCGGGCGCGACGCTCGAGCGCCGGACGAGCGGCCCCCGCGCCGGCCGGGCCGGCCCAACCGGAGATGACGATGACCGACCAGACCCCTGACCAGGCTGCCCGCCCGGCTGCGGCCGCGACCCCGCCGCCCGGGCCCGACCACTCCGCCCCGAGCGGTCCGGTGCCCGCCGACCCCGCGGCCGACCAGCTGACGCTCTTCTGATGGCTCCCCGGAAGTCGTCCGCCACGCCGACCGACGCGCGCCCGCCGCTGCGGATCATCCCGCTCGGTGGGGTGGGCGAGATCGGCAAGAACATGTACGTGTTCGAGTACGGCGACGACATCATCGTCGTCGACTGCGGCCTGATGTTCCCCGACGAAGAGATGTTCGGGATCGACCTGGTCATCCCCGATGTCACCTACCTCAAGGAGCGTCGGGCGAACGTCCGGGCGTTCCTGATCACGCACGCCCACGAGGACCATGTCGGCGGGCTGCCCTACGTCCTGCCCGAGTTCCCGGGTGTGCCGGTCTATGCCTCGACCCTCGCTCGCGGCCTGCTCGGCAACAAGATCAAGGAGCACCGGCTGCGGAACAATCCGCTGCTCGCCCTCGACCCGGGCGACGAGATCGAGATCGGGCCGTTCGAGATCGTCCCGTTCC
>JAKAHU010000111.1 GCA_021825385.1 Chloroflexota bacterium
TCGGGAGATCCGGGACGCATCCGACATGCGCGACATCCTCAAGGGCTACTCGATCATCGGGGACGATCAGTGCCCGTACTGTCGTACGAAGAACGGAGCGCGAATCCGCCTGCAGGACGTCAAGCCTGGGACATTTCCGCCGTTCCACCCGGGTTGCCGGTGCGCAACCGCCCCGTGGGGGCAATGGGAATGAGCCCAACGGAGAGGCTGACGGACGCAATCATTCTCGGCTGCGTCAAGACCAAGCGGGCCGGTCCGGCGAAGGCCAAGGATCTCTACGTCTCATCGATGTTCGCGAAGCGTCGGCGCTACGCCGAAGCGTGCGGCGTGCCATGGTTCATCTTCAGCGCAGAGCACGGGATCATCGATCCAGAGGTCGTGATCGCACCGTACGACGTCGCGATGTCCAAGCTGCCCATCGAGCAGGTCCAGGCTAAGGGACGGCAAGCCGTCGACCAACTCGAGGCGCTGGTCGGTCCACTCCGCGGCAAGACGTTCGAGGTCCACGCCGGCGCTTCGTACGTGCGGGCACTCCAGGCACCCCTGGCGCGGCGCGGCGCGACCCTCTCGAACCCGCTTGGACGTCTTCGCTTCGGGCCCCAGCTCCACTGGTACGACGAACGGGCCGGCATCACGACCAAGGCGACCCGCGTGCTACGGCGGGCGGAAGCTCCCCCAGCTCTTCGACCAAGCCCAGCGGCAGGGGATCCATCGGGCGTCGCCGAGACCCACGTCGTTGTCAATGACGTGTCCGAGATGGAGCCGTTCGACTTTGCCTGGCCCGAGGGACCTGAGCACTTCGGCCGCGGCTGGGACTACACGGCGACGGTCGGCTCAAGCCTGTTTCAGGTTCGCCACGGCCTTGGCGGGCGGGAGGTCTACGGCCGATACCGGGTCCACAGCGTCACCTGGCTGGACGGGCAGCCGATGGTCGAAGGCGTTGCGGCCGACGATTACGAGGAGTCCGGGTCGCTGCTAAGCACGCTCCGCATCCAGGGTCGAGCGCACGTGCGGGACTGGTCCGAACTCCCCATCGGGTACGCCGGGTTCACGATCGTCCGCCATAACGACGAGATCGTCGCGAAACACAGCCGGCATAGCCTCGCCGTCAAGATCCTCCAAGACGACTTCGCGGCTTGGGCACGCCACGCGATCCTCCGAGCTCAATCAAAGGCTCCTGGCGCCGCCCTCGGTCGAGCCAATCGGAAGGTCGTGGCAACCGCGCCACTCCCGCTGGTGACGCTTCCCTCGCCACCGGATCTCGATCGGTCCGCGATCGTCCGCGCCCTGCTACACCTAGCCGAGCAGGAGAAGGCCCAGGTCAACGAGAGTGGGGAGCCGTTCTTCACCCCGAACGAGCTGGCGAATCGATTCCTCCTCAAGAACCCACTCGCCTTCCTCCTCGCCGTCATCTTCGACCAGGGCATCCTCGCGGAACGGGCCTGGGCGGCGCCATACGAGCTCTCTCGCCGGCTCGGGCACCTCGACCCGTACCGGCTGGCGGACGACCTCCCGGCCATCGCGAAGGCAGTGGCAACGCCTCCGATGCTCCAGCGCTTCGTCAACACGATCCCCCCATGGCTCGCATCCGCGGCGCGACGGGTCGTTCGCGACTATGGCGGCGACGCCGGCCGAATCTGGGGCGACGAGCCGACCGCCGCGGAGCTCGATCGCCGCCTCCGGGCGTTCGACGGCATCGGCCAGAAGAAGGCCGCGATGGCGGTTGAGATGCTGGAGCGGGACCTGAAGGTGCCGATCAAGGGCCTCCACGGGACGGACATTGCCTACGACGTCCACGTCCGTCGGGTCTTCCTCCGAACAGGTCTCGCTGATCGCGACGACCCCGACCACATGGTGGCTCAGGGTCGCCAGCTCAACCCGGCGCGGCCCGGAGCGATCGATTTCCCGATGTGGCTCGTTGGTCGTCGATGGTGTCGGCCAGGGGTTCCTTCGTGCCCTGAATGTGCGCTCTTCTCCGTCTGCCCTCGCCTCGTCGACCGAGCAGCCGGCGTGACGGGCGCCTAGGCCGACAGCGCAATGGCAAACGCACCGAACCGCATGACGCGACGACTCGCGATCACGATTGCAAGCTACATCACGCGCTACGACGCTTGGCCGACCGAGGCACGAATGTCGGCCGAGGCGCTGTACTGGGTGGCGCGGACTCTCGATGAGGAGCACTTTGGCCGGCTCGCCGATCGCCTCAAGCTGCGAGTAACCAAGCACAGCGACATCGCCGTAGGCGGCTTTGGCGGCCACCTCGTGTATGACCCCGGCGAGAGCCTCACCGAAGGCATGATCGAACGCGTGGAGCGCGAGCTTGGGTTCGACGAGATCGTCTTCGACCCGCCGCCGCAGACGTTGGTGGAACTCGCAGCGTCCATGTACGGGCAGGAGGTGTTTCACCAGCTCGTCCTGCAGGAGTTGCTGGCATCGTCGGATCTTGCGTCCCGTCTGGGGATCTGGGACAAGATCCAGCCACCTACGGTCGTTTATGAGCCGCGGCGAGGGCTCTTTGACCTGGGCCTCGCCGAGTTCACGAGTGGAGTCGACAGCCCCGTTAGCGTGCTAATCGAGCTAAAGGTTGGGTCACACCTCGAGCCGGGTCAGCTCGAACGACAACGTCACGGGGCGGGCAACGTTCGGCGTGTCTACCTCCTACTCGGGCCAACGTACTTCCGCTGGCGAAATCTCTCGGACGGGACGGTTCTCGGGCTCACCGACGTGGCAACCGCTGTCGCATCGGTTGGCGCCGCCTACACGGGCAGTACCGGTGAGCTTGCTAGGGTGTACGGCGCGCGCCTGAGCCAGGAAGCCACGCAGTGGTTGCAGCCAATCGATCCGCGGGGTCGATGGACCGATCTCGACTTCTTCCGCTTCTACGCCGAGATCGCCGCTGCGTGGCCGGTGCCCGTGAACGTCTATCCGGTGACCAACCGGAGCGGCCAGCAGTACGTCCTGAACGCTCCCATCGCTTGGGCACATCCCTCGGCCACCGAGTGGCGAGACGGTCGGGTGTATTGGGAGATCATCAACGCCCGGCTCCGCTACAAGCTGACGTGGGATGGTCCAACTTCGGAGCGCGATGCAAGGCGGGCGGCCTGGCGTGAGGCGCTCCGGCAGGGCGCAGCCGATCGCGACGAGATACTTGACCAGCCACGGAGCTCAGCCGGACGGGCGATGACCGCGGCAGAGCTCGGTGGCGATCTCCGCCCGCTCCTAGTTCGCGATGGCCACGTAGACGCCGATGCATGCCGTGCCCTGTATGACCGCGCGACAGCGGTCTTCAAGGCGGCATTCAGACATCTGGAGTCCTCGGCGCACGGGGCTGGGACCCTCGCCGCTGAGCGGATCGACACGTCGCTCGCCGAATTCGCCGAATTCCCACGCCCGCCGCACGATCGTGAGGTCTCAGCCTGATGCCGGCCGCCAGCTCGTGGCGTCCGCCCGCGGGGCTCGGGCTGGAAGGTCCCGTCGCTCTTGGCGATCAGCGACTGCCCTCCCACTCGTTCGGCTCATACGTCGTTTCCGTCGGCCCAGTTGTCGCCGCGATTGGGGCTGGAGGCAGTCGGACCGGCGCATTCGCGCCTCGTGTTCGTAGCCTTGCAGTGCTTGGCCACCATCGCGCGAGTCGACGCGTCCTCTGCGCGGCGTTCTGCCACCAGGCGCCGCCGTTGGTGTGGTGGCGGCTAGCCGAACGCGATGGCGAACTGTCGCTGGAGACCGAACTCAAGAAGGTGATCGGCGATCCCGCCAAGACCCTCGCCGCCTGCCATCGTGCGGAGCCGCTCCTGCGAGCGCTCGTCGAAGCCGCGGGTCCTGATACCTGGGCGGCTGGCTACATCGAGGCGGTACTTGAGATCGGTGAGCGGCTCGAGCTCCTGTTTCAGCCGGCAATCGCCCACGTATGGCGCACGATCGGGATCCCGCCGGGCCCATGGGCAGCGCGCTACGGGGAGCACGACCGGCAATGACCGGCCAGGCTGCGTTCTTTGTCCAATTCCCCCATCCGGGAGCAGAGCACTGCACTGCGCTCGGAGAGATGCCCTGGAATGTCGGCAGGCATCGACGCAAGTTCTTGCGCTCGCCGGGTCGCTATCTCGACGTGGAACGGTCAGGTTCGGGCAGGCAACCTAGTGTTCTGGGGCGAGTGGGAACCGCCGTCTCGCGTCGAACGCCATTGGCGTCCGGAGGGGCGACTTCCGCGCGCGCTTCACGCTCCTTTCTGGAGGCGCCCCGTCGGCGACGGCCTTCGGCAGAACACCGACCCGTGGGTATGGGGAGAGCGGATGCTCTACAGCAACTGCAAGCAAACGGTCGGTCCGGAGCAACGACCGACAGCGATGCAGCGATTGACCCCGGGATCAGTGATCTGCTTTGGCTCCACGATCGATGGCGAGTTCTGCGTCGACACCGTGTATGTCGTGGCGTCCGCGGAGCCTTGGGTAGCCGGTCGCACTGACCACATCGATGCCAGTGACGCCTTCAAGGTCTGCACTGGCCAATCGCTGGCCAGTTCGGCACGGGCGGCCGAGATGCGCCTAACTCTGTACCACTCGGCGACTGTTGACGGCCCGGTAGAGGGCATGTTCAGTTTCGTGCCCGCTCGTCTCGCCGAGGGCGCGGACGCCCGCTTCGCGCGTCCGGTCGTTCGTCTGCCGGGACTGATCAACCCGGCGAATCGTCAAAGCACCTGGGGGTCGACGCGCCCCTTGCCAGTCGACGTCGTCCGAGACGCATGGGCCTCGATGCGCGACCAGATAGTTGCCCAGGGATTGCACCTGGGCACGCGGATCGACCTTCCACCGGAGCATGGATAGCGCAGGCGATGACGGCACGACGCGAGTTCGACCTGAACATCGAGCGAGTTCTCGAGAGCTGGACGGTCGCCCATGCGATCCGCGAAGTAATCGCGAACGCTCTTGACGAGGCAGCGCTCACCGGCACTGCCGAGCCGACGATCATCAAGGATGACCAGGGCCGCTGGCACGTTCGGGACTTCGGCCGGGGGATTCGCTACGAGCACCTGACCCAGAATGAGAACAAGGAGAAGCTCGCGAATCCGGAGCGGGTCGTGGGGAAGTTCGGCGTCGGGCTTAAGGACGCCCTTGCTACGTTCGACCGGCGAAAGGTGGGCGTCAGGATCTGTTCACGGTTCGGGACGATCACGACCACCAAGCAGCACAAGCACGGCTTCGATGACATCACGACCCTTCACGCGGTGATCGAGCCGCCGGACGACCCGGCGCTGGACGGCACGGAGATAGTGCTGACCGATGTCCGCGACCCTGACATCGAGGAGGCGAAGGCGCTCTTCCGACACTATGCCGGTGACGAGGTTCTCGAGACGACGCCGTATGGCCTCGTCCTGTCCCGGCCAAAGCGGCGGCCCGCCCGGATCTACGTGAACGGTCTCCGGGTTGCCGAGGAGCAGAACTACCTCTTCTCGTACGACATCACGTCGCCGACCAAGGGCCTCCGGGCCGCGCTCAACCGCGAGCGCTCGAACGTCGGCCGGACGGCCTACACGGACCGCGTCAAGGCGATCTTGCTAGCAGCGACGTCGGAAGCCGTCGCTAGCGCGCTCGCCGAGGACCTCTCAGGGTTCGCCGCGGGGACGTGGCACGACGAGACACAGCTCGTCGACGTCGGGGTTCACGCTTGCCAAGTCCTCAACGCAACCGGCAAGGTGATCTTCCTGACCCCCGACGAGCTCAATTTCGCCCGAGACTTCGTCGACCGCGCTGAGGATGACGGCTACCGCGTCGTTGTGATCCCCTCAACCATCCGACACAAGATCGAGGGCAGCACTGACATAACCGGAGCGCCGATCATTGATCTCGGTAGGTTCAAGGATCAGTGGAACGAGAGCTTCCAGTTCAAGTTCGTGGATCCGGCCAAGCTCACGAAGTCAGAGCGAGCGGTCTTCGAACGGACCGACGCGATCTTGACCCTTCGCGGAGGTCGGCCGCCCCAAGTCAAGGAGATCCTGATCTCGAAGACGATGCGACTCGGCGCAGCCAGCTATGCCGAGGCAGCCGGTGTCTGGGAGCCAGCCGAAGGCCGAATCGTCATCAAGCGGGATCAGCTGGCGTCGCTCACCCGGTACGCGGGCACCTTGCTGCACGAGGTCGCACACGCGGAGACGGGTACGCCGGACATCAGCGCCGGCTTCGAGGACGCGCTCACAGGCGAGCTCGGTGAGGTGGCCTGTAGTTCGCTCGGCGACTCACGGGTTTGAGGATGACGAGGTGACGGTCAACGCGGGGCTCGAGCGGCGCTTCGATGCGGCGATGCTGGACATCTACCATCAGGCCGCGCGCCTCGGCTACCGCCCGACGCGGTTCCTCGAGATGGTGCGCGAACTCGGCGGCGTTGCCGCCGCCCATCGACTGCTGGCGGACAACAAGGTCCACGACGGCTTCGCCGAGCTCTTCCTCCTTGGGCGGCTCGACCTCACGGTCGAGCACCACGTGCTTCTCCCTGAGTTCGAGCCTCTCTTCAGTCCCGAGGAGCGGGTCATTGCACGAGCCCGACTCGGGCTGAGCCCCTCCAACGAGGCGGCTCGGTGAGCAACGTTCGCCCCGAGCCCGCGCGTCGACTGGGCGGGCGTCGAGCCGTCCCAAGCCCAGCCATCGCGGCGCTCGCGGAGCGGGTCAAGGAGGAGGCCCGTCGGCTCGCACGGCTCGCTCGGAACTCGACCGACGTCGACCTTGATCGACTTTGGCGTCGGCTTGCGATGTGGTCTGCAACCCTCTCGGACATGGCAGTCAGCGGGCCGGCATCCCATGATGCGGCGCTCCGCGCGTTCGAAGAGCATCCGGATCACGCTCGAGCGGGCGGGGATCCGATGATTGACCACAAAGCCCTGGCCGATGCCGTCGCGTTCCTCGCTGTCGGCGATATGGTCCTGTCGGCTGTCGCATCGGTCTTCATGGGGCGGTGGGGAGTCGAGTATCGAGACGACAATCCCTGGGCCGACCTCATGGCAGCGGTCGACGAGCATTCCGCGAGTGGAGGTACGGGCCGACTGGTCGCCGCTTCGCGCGAGCTGGACCTCAACCTGCGGGACGCTCGCCACCGCATAACCGCCCATCGCCGACGGAGCCATGCGGAGGTTCTCGAGTGGGACGATGACGACGCCTTGACAATCGTCCTGACCAATCCCGACTTGGTACAGATCGATCCAGCGTTGCTCATGGAACTCGGGATCAGCTTGCCCCGGGAGATCGATCCTGAGGGACGGGTGGAACTCGCCGAACAGGTAGTCCACAACCTGCGCGCCAGCTACGCACGGCTCCAGGACTCGCACGCCGCCACGGGGCGACCGCTACCTGCCCAGCGGGCCTACTCCGAGGTGGAGGTCCGTGTCGAGATCAACGACCTCTTCGACCTGTTGCACCGATATGCCGGGCTCCTCGACAGCGAGGGAAGACGCTTGGTCCGAGAAGCGCACAAGATCGCTGGCTTCGAGTCCGTGCGGCCCTCGGTCGTCGTCGATTCACTGCTACGCGCGACCGCCGAGATCACCACCGCGCACGGGCCCGAGATGACCGACTGGAACTGATCATGTGCAACGGCGGATGGTTCGTCCTGGCGCTCATGGCTCTGGAGGTCGGAGGTTGGATATCGAACTCGGGCTTACAGGTGGGCTTCGGGGCTATGCCTCGCCCGACGCGGATCGCTGGACAACGGCGGCCGGGATGGAGGTCGAGGTCGCTGGCGAGGCGGTCACAGTCACCTGGTTGAACCCACCGGTAGATAACGACACCGCCCTGACGCAGATGACGAACGAAGTCGAGGACCGACTTGGGGCGCAATTTCTGCGGACAGGCGTGTACGCAGGTGTGACCTGGGGCATGGCGACGGTCCGTAGTGGCTCAGCAACTTCAGCGTCGGTCCAGGTCAATGCCATGATCGCCGCCGCCGAGAAGGCTGCCTTGTCATCACTCCCGGACTTCTCACACGCCGGCGATACGCATCCGGAGTTTCGGACCGCACTCGGCCTCGTTCGCGAAGCGGCCGGTGCACCCGACCCACGACCGAAGCTTGCGATCGCCCATGAAGCGCTCCGGTTGGCCCGAGGAGGCGACAGCCAGCTGGCGAAGTTCATCGGCAAGCCGGACAGCTACATCGACGACTTCCGGGCATCGCTGCAGGCTGGCCGCCACTTCTCAACCACAGCCCCGACGAAACTGACCCCCAACGAGTGCCTCAACCGTGCCCGCGAGATTCTGTCCGCATATGCCGCCAGTCTTTGAGGCGCTGCCGGGTGATACCAGGTGGCGGGTCAAGTGGCTTCCCACCCGTCCGCACGTGAGGACGTGACTCAGGCCTCCCGGAGTCCGCGGGCGGTCCCGTGAGCCGTCCGCCGTGGCTGTGTGCCCATGGATTCGCCTCTCAGCTCAGCCGCGAGACGCTCTGCCTCACCGCGGGCGTTGGCACGTCGGAGGTCCTCGACCGCCGTCTCGATGAGTGCCGTGAGTCGGGCCACTTCCTTCCGCACCGTCTCCAACTCCTCCCGGAGTCCCACCGCTTCTGCTCCGCACCACTCCCGGAGTAGCGTTCGAACCGGCTTCCCGTGCTCCTCATCCACCTGGGCACAGATCTCGGGCGAGACGTCCCAGCCGCCGTTCTTGCCCCTGCCGCCGTAGTGACGGCCGTAGATGGCATCACGGCGGGCTTCGTTCTCGTCACGGTGGACCCACAGGAGGATTGGATCGGGTTCCAACTCCGCGGCCCGTTTGGCCAACATTCGAGTGACCGGCCAAGGAGCAATGAGATCGCCGTCCTCCATGAACGACGTGGGGTCCGACTCCAGGATTTCGGGTTCGATGTCCAACCGTGCAGCGAGGCCAGCAACATCGGCGACTCGGGCGACGCCGTCGGCCTTGTACTCGAGCCAGGCGAGCGAGGGGTCGATGAGGATGTCGAAGACCTGACTGGCGGCACCCTCCTCCGGGGAGTCCTGCGGTGGACAACTGGCAATTACCCGATCCCAGCGCTCCTCCCGGTCAATGAACGCCGAAACCTCCCGCCACGGGACCTTGAGTCGCGCCGGAGGTACCCACTCCTTCAGTCCCTCGAAGGCGTCGTCGACATACCCGACGAAGACACGGGGCGGCCTCTTCACGCCGAGCTTGAGGACCTCGACCTCCACCAGAGGATCGCCGGCTCGCGCCCGATACGCCCAGCGCTCGCCTGGGCTTGGCTGGCGAGCCGAGTCCCCGGTGGATGCGTGCGGGGACGACTCGTTGGTCACGACAACCCGGCGAGCCGAAGCTGCTCGGCATGCGTCCCAAAAGGCCCGGCCCGGGCCAGGACCGCGCGCCTTCGATCGTCCTTCTTGGAGCGTCGAACGCGGACTGCTACCCACGAGGTTCCGAGGTGACTCCCGTCGGGCGCTCGAACCGGGATTCCCATGAGGGGCTCAAGATCATGCTCGCCCGACCGGCAAAGGCGACACACGCGGCGCGGGATCGGGCCAGTCGGCGGGCTGCCGGACGCGACCGACGCCTTTGCCTTCCCCATCCAGCGCGCCCCGACCCGCACCTCGACGTTGCAGACACAGCCTGATCCATCAAGGTGCGTCCGGCAGTCGCAGGGCTCGACCAACTCAACACCGTGCTCGACCGCCCACGTCACCAGCTGGCGCTGACGGATGACGGCCGACCGAACAACCTCGGCGAGGGCAAGGATCAGTGGGTTCGTTTCGGCTCGGGTCGTCACGGACGATTGACGATTCGATCCTGCCTTCCGACTCACGATGCCATTCTGCCGGAGACCTCGGGCGAGAAGATGACTTGCGGGACTGCTCGTGGCAGCCTGGCAGGGACGGTCCTTGGGTCAGCCCGTTAGGCCGGGAGTTCGGCGTTCCCGGGCGGCTTCCGCACCAGCGTGAGCCGGACCTGATCCGGCCTGGCTTTGTCCGCCTCCTTCAGGACTTCCGCGTGCACGACCATCATCGTCTTTCCGCCATGCCTGGCGAGAACCGCCTGGTACTCGCCTTCAGTGAATGTCAACGACCCACCGGCACGATCAAGAAGGACGACCAAGCCTGCCATGTGAAGGGCGCCCAAGTCGTACGAGTGCGTGGTTGCTACCGATCCCCCTTTGCCATCCGGACCTCTTACCACTGGTACGCTGCGCTCATGCCATCCATCGCGGATCGCCCGCCGCTCATAGCCGGGTCGACATTGGCCACGCGAGCCACTGGTTGCCCCGGCGTCAGCGGAGGTGTGACGCCATGGCCGGGCACTCCAAGTGGAGCGAGATCAAGCGCCGTTAGGGACTGACCGAGAGCCGCGATCGAGCGCGTTGAGAGGGGCGGCAGGCGATCGTCCGCGGGGAGCGACCCGTGTACCGCCCGCAGGTCGAACCCGATGGGGACCGGCTCTTCATCCGCATTCCTGAGCTCGAGATCGGCACGCAGGCACGCCAACAAGGCGAGGCCGCGGCGATGGCCCGCGACTGCATCGCGAGGTGGCTCGGTGTCGATGCCAACGC
This sequence comes from Chloroflexota bacterium, assembly GCA_021825385.1. Taxonomy (GTDB): domain Bacteria; phylum Chloroflexota; class Limnocylindria; order Limnocylindrales; family CSP1-4; genus JAKAHU01. The sequence continues at coordinate 10,507 of JAKAHU010000111.1, forward strand.
GTTTGATGTCGAGATCTCGGACTAGCTGATCACGCCGAGCGCCACGGGCGAACGGCATCAGCGAGGCCAGAACTCACGGAGCCGGCTGGAGACGTCGAAGAGCCGCAGGTCAGCCAGAAGCTCGGCGACCACCGCTGGCCCCAGCCAGTCGAGGCTGGCAACGGTCGCCGCTCGTGCGGTGGGCCCGATGCCAGTGACGTGACGACCGCTCATGTTCGAGTTCGCGACCCAGCGATCACCCGCGTTCCAGAGCCGGACGTCAGCCTGGACCCCGGTGCAATCGGCGATGAGCCGGAAGCGAAGTGAGTGGTCCGTCGTCGAGTCGCGGTAGGCTCCGTTGCCGGGGTTCATCGCGACGGAACGTACCCGAGGGTTGTGACAGCTTGGGCGTCACGACGCATCCTCGTCCGTCTAGCAGTCATTCGCAGCGATCGCCGCCCCGGTCGCCTGTGCCGTGCCCATCGTTGAGACCGGTCTCCCGGCTGCGGTAGACTCGGGACGCCAAGTGGGCAACAGACTCATCCGGTTTTCCGGATGGGCATCTGACTCAATTTGGGATGGGCATCTGATTCATCCCGGAACGTAGGCCGGCCGAGGGCCGGGCCCCGTTCAGGCACTGGCGAGTGGCCAAGCGGTAAGGCGCCTGACTCTGGATCAGGGGATTCAAGGTTCGAATCCTTGCTCGCCAGCCAACTCCCCCGGAGTGTGGTGCGCCACCGCGAGCCGCGCCTCCCCCGGCATCCGAAGAGGCGCCGCCAG
>JAKAHU010000112.1 GCA_021825385.1 Chloroflexota bacterium
CTGGTGGACGTCGATCCGCGTCTCACGCTCCGCCAGTACCAGCTCCTCTACGCCAGCCCGGGCGGGCCGCCGGACCGGTTCGTCCAGGCGGTCCTCCAGGCCACGACGAAGGGCAGTCTCACGGCGTTCACAGTCACGACCCCCTACGGGCCGAACCGGGACGAGGGCCGGGCGCTCGTCGCCGACCTGCGCAACCCGAACGGTCCGCTCGCGCCGCCGGCCGGGGTCAGCGTCCTCGTCGGCGGCGGGGCGGCCGACGTGACCGACGTCGTCAGCCGGATCGGCGCGGACTTCCCGCGGACCGCCCTGTTCATCGTGCTGACCACCTACCTCGTCCTGTTCGTCCTCCTGCGCTCGGTGATCCTGCCGGCCAAGGCCCTGGTCATGAACACGCTCTCGATCGTGGCCTCGTTCGGCGCCCTGGTCTGGATCTTCCAGGACGGCAACCTCTCGGCACTCCTGGCCTTCCAGCCACTCGGCTTCGTCGAGACGACCCAGCCGGTCATCCTCTTCTGCGTCCTGTTCGGGCTGTCGATGGACTACGAGGTCTTCCTCCTCACCCGGATGAAGGAGGTCCACGAGCGGACCGGCGACAACCGCGAGGCGGTCGCCCGGGGCCTCGAGCGCTCGGGGCGGATCGTCACCTCGGCGGCGCTCGTGGTCGTCGTCGTGGCCGGCTCGTTCGCCTTCGCCGACATCGTCCTGATCAAGGCCCTCGGCCTGGGGGTGGCGGTCGCGGTCGCCCTCGACGCGACGGTCGTCCGGGCCCTCCTGGTCCCGGCCACGATGCGCCTGCTCGGCGACTGGAACTGGTGGGTCCCCGCCCGTCTCGAGCGCTGGCTCGCCGCCCGGCTGCCGGTGGCAACCGTGCTCCTGGCGGTCGCGCTCCTGGCCGGCTGCGGCGGCGGCCCGATCCTGGCCAACCCACCGGTCGCCCGGCCCTCGCCGCCCGCGACACCCTCCCCGCCGGCGACGCTCCCCGACCCGGTGCCGATCGTCTTCCCGCGCGACGACGGCCCGCACCGGCGGCTGACCGAATGGTGGTACCAGACCGGCCACCTCCGCGACCGGGCCTCGGGGGCCCGCTTCGGCTTCGAGTACGTCATCTTCCGGGCCGAGCGGGGCGACTTCCCGGTGACCTGGGCGTCGCACCTCGCGATCACCGACGAGTCGGGCAACCGGTTCGTGTACGCCCAGCGGAGCGAGGTCGGCCCGCAGGTGGACCGCTCGCCCCGACCGGGCGGCGAGCCGGCCGGGTTCGCCTTCGCGCTGCGCGGTCTCGACCCGAGCCGCCCCGAGACGCTGGCCAACCCGCCCTGGACGATGAGCGGCGCCGGTGGCTCGGAGCACCTCTCGGCCTCACTCTCGACGGCCGAGGCGGTGGCGGCCGGAACGCCCGGCGGCCTGGCGATCGAGCTGCGCCTCGCGACGACGCGGCCACCGGTCCTCCACGACCGGGACGGCTGGATCGACTTCGGGCCGGCGGGCGGCTCGTACTACTACTCGCGGACCCGCCTGGCCGCAACCGGCCGCCTGACCCTCGACGGCCGGACATTTGAGGTCGAGGGATCGGCCTGGTTCGACCACCAGTGGGGCGACTTCATCGCCGTCGGGGCCGGTGGCTGGGACTGGTTCGCGATCAACCTCGACGACGGGACCGACCTCACGATCTCCCGGGTTCGGGACGCGAGCGGGTCCGACGTGCTCGTCTACGGCACGCTCGTCGGGGCCGACGGACGGGCCCGTCACCTGGCGGCCGGCGCGTTCACGGTCGAATCGACCGGGCAGTGGACGAGCCCGACGACCGGGATCCGCTACCCGGCCGGCTGGCTCGTCCGGCTGCCGGCCGAACGGCTGGAGGTCCGGCTCGTGCCGACGGTCGCCGCCCAGGAGCTCGACACCCGCCCGACCAGCGGCGTCGTCTACTGGGAGGGCTCGCAGCGGGTGGCGGCGAGGCGGGAGGGACGGCCGCTGGGCGGGGAGGGGTACGTGGAGCTGACCGGGTACGGTCCGGTCACGATCGGACCGTGAACGGGGCGCGGCCGGTCGCGGGCCGCCATACTTGGGCGCGATGCGACTCGAACTGACCCGCCGCGGCGACTACGCCGTCCGCGCCATGCTCGCCCTCGCCCGCCAGCCCGCCGGCGAGCTGATGAGCGCCCGCCGGATCGCCGAGGAGATGGAGATCCCGGTCCGCTTCCTGCCCCAGGTGATGAGCGATCTCGGCCGGGCGGGACTGGTCGAGGCCACGACCGGCCGGAGCGGCGGTTACCGGCTGGCGCGCCCCCCGGCCGAGATCAGCCTGCTCGAGGTCGTCGAGGCGGTCGAGGGCGACAGCCGCCGGCGGACCTGCGTCCTGCGCGGCGGGCCGTGCGGCGCGGACGGCCACTGCGACGTCCACGACGTCTTCTTCGCCGCCCAGGACGCGATGCTGGGCGCCCTCTCAGCGGCCGACCTGGCCAGTCTGCCGCGCCGGCTCGGCGGGCGGATCCGTCCCGAGCAGGCTCCGGCCTCCCCGGCCCGACCCGACCAGCAGGGCTCGCGCGAAGAGGCCGACGCTCGCTGAGAGGGCGCCGGCCGTGGCCAGCGCGCCGGCGATCACGAACGGCGTCAGGCCCGCCGGAAGCCCGATCGCGAGCAGGGTGACGCCGGCGTTCAGGGCGACAAACCGGGCCTGCGCAGCGGTCGCGAGGACCGCCCGCTGGCGGGCGTGGAGGGGCTGGTCGCCGGGACCGACCGCCGGGAGCAGGTGGGTCCACGACCCCACGAGCACCTGGAGCACGAACCCGGTGACGAGCGGGGCGGCGACGGGGTCGATCGTCCAGCCGGCCGGATCGGCGCCCGAGCCCAGGATCCGGGCCGCCGCGAGCACGATCCCGACCGCGTACCAGGCGGCACCCGCCGCCAGCGACCACGAGCTGAAGCGGTGCCAGGCGGCGTCGGTCGTCCAGCGACCGCGGGCCCGATGGGCCTGGCCGATGAACGAGAGCAGCGCCGCCGCCCCGACCAGGACGATGAGCGCCCCGGCCCGGGCGACCGGATCGCTCCCCAGCAGGTAGCCGAGCGCGACCCCCGCCGGCCCCACGCTCAGGCCGCCGAGCGCCAGGCGGACCGAGCGGCGGAGGGCGATCCGCGTGCCGAGCACGGTCGGATAGAGGTGAACGAGGGTGGCCGAGATGACGAGGCCGACGAACCCGAACACGTTCAGCCAGGCGTGCGCCGGCTTCAGGCCAGCCCAGGTCGCGAGGACCGGGCCCCAGCCAGCGACGTAGAGGGTGGCCAGGGAGGCGCCCACGATCACGTTGGCGATCGCCGCCGCGTATGCCCGGGGCAGGAGCCCGCGCTGCGGCCCGAGAGCGCCACCGAGGATCGAGACGAGCAGCCAGCCAAGACCGACCAGGCCGGCGATGAAGAGCAGACCGCCGGCCGTGGCGAGCGGCCCGGAGCCGAGCCCGACCCCGCCCGAGACGGCCAGAGCGCCCGAGGCGAGCAACCCGAGGACGGCGATCCGGACCGCCGGCCGGCCCGGGCGGGCGGCGGCGAGCGCGGCGATGAAGAACGGCAGGACGGCCCCGATCGCCACGGTCGCGGCCCCGGGCAGAGCGAGGTGGACCGGCAGCCAGGTCCCGCGGCGCTCGGGTGCCGGCAGGAACGCGGACCCGATCGCCAGGACGAGGAAGGTCGCGCTGACGGCCAGCCCGGCGGCGGTGATCCGCCGGTCCGTGTCGCGCCGGATCGGTTCCCGCCGAGGCCCCATGGAGATCATCGCCGGGTCCGCCGCATTCGCCTCACCTCTCGTCTCTCGCCTCTCGCCTCTCGCCTCTCGCCTCTTGACAACACTAAGTAAGTTAGTGTGCGATTATGCCCGAACGGTCCGCCCCCGCGGACCGGCGACCAGCCCGGGGAAGGTCTCGATGCGACTTCGCCTCACGAAGCGGACCGACTACGCGATCAGGGCCTGTCTGCTGCTCTCGGTGAGCCCGGACGTGCCCGTCTCGAGTCGTCGGATCGCCGAGCGGATGGCGATCCCCGACCGGTTCCTGCCCCAGGTGCTCGGCGATCTCGCCCGGGCCGGACTCGTCGAGTCGACGAACGGCAAGTTCGGAGGATACCGACTCCGGCGCGATCCGGCCGAGCTCACCCTGCTCGAGCTGATCGAGACGATCGAGGGCCCGAGCCGGAGCGTGCAGTGCGTCCTCGAGGAGCGCCCGTGCGGCGACGACCGGCCGTGCGCCCTCCACCCCGTCTGGTCGGCTGCCCAGTCGGCCTTCCTCCAGGTCCTCGCCACGGCGTCCCTGGCCCAGATCGCGGCCACGCAGTGGGCGGTCCCGATGACCGGTCTCGAGCGACCGGCAAGCCCAGAAAGGATCGGTACATGAACGGCAGCATCCCGCGCTGGCTGGCAGTGCTGGCAACGACGGCGCTCCTCGTCTCGGCCTGCTCGGCGAGCACCACGCCGGCCTGGACGTTTGCCCCCGACCAGGCCGGCGCCCCGGGCCAACCGGCCGCGGCCGCCGGGGCGGTTGGCGCCCCCTCTCCAGCCGCCAGCGAGGCACCGGCCGCGCCCGGGCAGACCGTCGGCTCGATCGCCATCGAGGCCTTCGATCTCGGGTTCAAGCCCAGCTCGATCTCGGTCGACAAGCCCGGCCTCTACGAGGTCCGCTTCACGAACACCGGCTCGATCCTCCACGACCTGACCTTCGCCGACGGGACGAAGATCGAGGCCAAGGGCGGCGAGACGACAACCGGCCAGGTGAACGTCCCGGCCGGCGGGATCACGTTCATCTGCTCGGTCCCGGGCCATGCCGAGGCGGGGATGAAGGCGAGCATCACGGTCGCGGGGACGGCCGCGACCGGCGGCGGTGACAGCCACAGCGGTCCGGCTCCCGCGACCGACACGCAGGCCGATCCGAACGCTCCCCCGTACACCCTGTACGACGCGACCGCGCCGGCGGTCCTGCCGGGCACGACCCACGACATCACCCTGACCGTCGAGGAGAAGCCGATGACGGTCGCCCCCGGCTTCGTGGTCAACGTCTGGACGTTCAACGGCACGGTGCCGGGGCCGGTGATCCGGGTGACCGAAGGGGACACGATCCGGGTCCACCTGAAGAACCCGGCCACGAACAAGACGCCCCATTCGATCGACTTCCACGCCAGCCAGGTCGCCTGGAACGACGAGATGACCTCGATCAACCCGGGCGAAGAGAAGCTCTACGAGTGGAAGGCCGACTACGCCGGGGTCTGGATGTATCACTGCGGGACGGCTCCGGCACTCCATCACATCGCCAACGGGATGTACGGCATGGTGATCGTCGAGCCGAAGGGTGGCCTGCCCAAGGTCGACCGCGAGTTCGCCCTCGTCCAGAGCGAGTGGTATCTCGGGCCCCAGGGCCAGCCGGTCAGCCTCCAGAAAGCGTCCGCCGGCAACCCCGCGCCCGACTTCGTCGTCTTCAACGGCGTTGCCAATCAGTACAAGGACAACCCGCTCCCGGTCCCGACCGGTGGCACCGTCCGGATCTTCGTCCTCGACGCCGGGCCGAGCATCGACAGCTCGTTCCACATCGTGGGCACGATCTTCAACACGGTGATCAAGGAGGGGTTCCAGCTGACCCCCCGAAACCCGGGCCACTACGGGGCCCAGGCGGTCGACCTCTCGCCCGCCCAGGGGGCGATCGTCGAGCTCACGACGCCCGAGGACGGCCTCTACCCGATCGTCACTCACGCCTTCAACTTCGTCGGGCGCGGCGCCCTCGGCCTGCTCAAGGCCGGGGACGGCGACCCGAAGAACTGAGGCCCGTTTGGAGGAGGCCCGCCTGGTGGAAGCAGAGGCCGGAGGCCGGCGATTCTGTCCACCGCCTGCGCCCTCCGAATCGGGCCCATCGATGAGGACGCCCGCCAGCTGGCGTGACCGGCCGCCAATTGTGCTCGTTTCTGCATCGGTTCACGCATGCTGCGGGCCGATCCGATCGCCGAGGCTGATATCAGCCTCAGCGGCGGGCCGATCCGATCAACGCTGACCGGAGGGACGATAGGCACGGGTTCACCGGTCGGAGGGCGCTGGGATGCAGGCGGGCGGGCCGGCCTGGCGTTCGTCCCCCTCGTCTGCATGGGATCGAGGTGCCAGATTCACTGGCGGTCCACAAGGCAGTCCGCTTTGACAGCGGTTCGCCCATCCGTGAGTCCGAGATCAGGTGCGCCACCCGGCGGGTGAGGCACTCCCGGCACCGATAGACTCGCCATCGAAGGAGGTCAGGATAGGCAAGTCGCTGCCGTCCGGGCTCGACATCGACCTGCGGGCCGGGCTGACCGACGCGGTGACCCCCCACGCCGGGGTCGCCCCGCTCATCGACCTCGCCCGCCGGAGTGGGGTGGCCGCGGCGGCCGAGCGTCACCTGCCCGCGAAGCGCTCGCCGAAGGGATTGGGCCAAGGCCAGTTCGTCGAGAGCCTCGTCCTCCTCTCCGCCCTCGGCGGCGACTGCCTCGACGACCTCGCCCACCTGCGGCGCGACCGGGGCCTGGCGGCGCTCCTCGGCTATGGCCCCCCGGCGCCCGCGACCGCCCGCCAGTGGCTCGATCACTTCCACGACCCGGCGGCCCTCGCCGGCCGCCCGGTCCAGGGCAGCTTCATCCCCGCCGAGCCGGCGGCACTCGCCGGCCTCGCGGCGGTCGTCAGGCGCACGGTCGCCGCCTACGCCGCCGCCGCCCGGCCGGAGCGGGCGGTGACCCTCGACGTGGACGCCCACCTCGTCGAGTCGGCCAAGGCGACCGCCCTCCCGACGTACGCCGGCTTCCGCGGCGTCCAGCCGGCGCTCGTGTCGTGGGCCGAGACCGGGCTCGTGCTGGCCGACCAGCTCCGCGACGGCAACGTGCCGGCCTCGGTCGGCCTCGCCGACCTCGTCGACGCCGCCTACGAGGCGCTCCCGGCGGGCGACTGGTCGGTCTCCGTCCGCTCCGGCTCGGGGAGCCTACGAGGGACGTCTGCTCGACCACTGGGCGGATCGCGGCTGGCGGGTCGCCGTGAGCGCCGACATGACCCCGCAGCTGCGGCCGAGATCGAGGCCCTCGCGCCCGATGCCTGGTCGCTCTTCGCCCTCGAGGCCGACGGTGTCGTGCGCGGGTGGGCCGAGGTGCCGTTCGCGCCGGCCCGCAGAAGCGAGCGCCGCGATAGCGAGCCGTACCGCGACCTGGCGATCCGGATCAGCCCCGCCCAAGGAACGCTCGTCGGCAAGGGGACGGCGGCGAGGCACTTCGCCGTCGTGATGACAACGACTGGGCGACCGACGGCCGCGCGCTCATCACCTGGCACCGGGCAAGGTGGGCACGATCGAGCAGGTCCACCGGACGCTCAAGGATGAGCTCGGCGCGGGCGTCTACCCGTCGGCGAAGTTCGGGGCCAAGGCCGCCTGGCTCCGGCTCCAGATCCTTACCCCCAACCTCCTCGAGCTCCTCAGGGCGGTCGCCCTCACTGTGGCCCTCGGGGCGCCGCCCAAAGCGGCTCCGCTTCGCCGTCTTCGCCGCCTTCGGCCGGGTCGTCTCCCACGCCCGGTCGCACTTCATGCGGATCGCGAGCGGGGTGCTCGACGCGATCATCGGCCCCGCCCTTCGGCCGGCTCTGCCGCTCGCTCCCTGGCCGCCGGGCGCCTGACCGCCGAGTCATCGCCGCGCTCGCGACCCAGGTCGGTGGTCAACCCACGGCCCCAGCCCACGACGCGCGCGGGCGGGCGCTCCCCCTCGGGGGAGCTGTCGGCGCGTCCGCTCGGCTGGACCGGGCAGCGAAGGCCGGTTCGGCACGCCCTTCAGCCGTCCGCCAGTCCGCCAGGTGATGCCCAGGGTCTACTCACGGATTTTGGGGGTTCGCTTTGACAATTGACATGCCGAATACAGTGGAGGCTGATGACGCTCGTGGGGTCATCGTGGGATGAGGGGGATCCGATCTCTCGGGGTTTACACCACCGCTCTCAGCAAGACCATCAACTTCCTAGGGTTGGACGATTCCCTCTTGGCGTCCGATCAGTGGATGTGGAACGATGGTTTCTGCGATAGGCAGGCGAACAACCAGGCGGAGAATCCTCTCGCGCCACGCAACCACACACGACTGAAAGCAGCACGATGGATCGATCCGCAGTTTACCCACATCACTGCGTCACCAATGCACCACGATGTCCTGTCGACGTGTGGAGACAAGGCGGACTCGTTCAATTCCGCACGTGACTGGGCGGCACAGAAGTACCAGTGGGCAGGCTACTTTGCCGTCTACTCATTTACGGGCAACAATGACCCACGCTGGCAATGCGATGTCTGGGTCGCCAGCGATGGCTACTACGTGCTGGCGCGGGACTAGGGGGCGAGCTTCGTGCTGCGAGACCATCGCCGCCCCGTGACACTCGGCATCATCCCATTAGCGGCCGCACTCTTGACTGGATCGGCGGCTATCGCGGCCAACCCGCCATGGACCTATGTCGTCGCAACGCGGACGGGCGGCGCGCAACCTGTGGAGGTCCGACTGTGGCACCGAGGGACAGACGCCGTGATCCAGGAGCTCCAAGGTGATCAGGTGGTGCGAGAATCTCGTTGCGACGGCAACGAGATTCGGGATCAGGACCCAAGGATCGGACAGATCGTACTTCGCGTCGTGTCCGACAAGCGTGAATGCTTTGCACTAGCCACCGACTCGATCCTCGGCTTCACCCGACGGGCCCAGGACTCGGGTTACCGTCCGGTGGCGGCCATACAGTTTCACGGCCGAGGAGCCACGCGGTACCTTCGCTCCTCTGGCGACGGACCGGTGGAAATCGTTGTGGACAACGACAGCGGGTTGCCGCTGTTTGCGGATTTCGGCACCGAGCAGTACACGTGGGAATACGCTGCCGATCCATTGCTCACGAGGGACCCTCCCCCTGGAGTTGTGGCTGCGAATGCGACCGAAACCTATCGCGACGTTGCTTCCGTGCACGTGGCGAGGCAGCTCGCCCTCGAGGATCTCCCTCCAAGCATAGGCGGGCTTCCGCTGGATGCCACTTTCACCTACGAGGCTGAACGAACCGGCGGGCCCGTCTACTACGCCATTTGGACTAGCGACCGCGAAGCGACCATCAGCCTCGTGATAGGCAACGTGCGGCTACCAACCGGGGAGATGGGGCTGGCGGACGAAGGGTCAAGAGTCTCTCTTCGAGTCCAGCTGAACGAACGGTACCTTCAAATCTCCGCTCCCAGCCGCGAGATACTCCGATCCGCCCTGGCCAAGCTTCGGCCTGAACTAGTCGGCGAGGTTCCCTGACCTCGCCGAGCGCGCATGAGGAACCGGGTCAGAGCCATGGCGTATCGGCTCGTTGCAGCACTTTGGGCGTGGGCCGTTGGACTCGCCGGCTACTGGGCTCTCGTCCAGCTGGAACTTGCCATACCGTCATCCGTCGCACAAACCGCCGTGACGAAGGCGCTGCCGCTGTTGCTCGCGACGCTTGCCGCAGCGATGGTCGCGGTCGAGAAATCGGTGCTCGTGCTGTTCGGGCTCATGGCCGGTGCCGCAACGTACCAGGTTGCTGGTCTGGCCTTCGAGTGGTGGTCGATCCACGAGGTGACCTGGGAAGTCGCCGTCCCGCTGATGCTCGTCTGGGTGATGTACGCCGTCGGCTACCTGACAGGACTGGCAGCCCATCGACCGGAGTGGCGGGCTGCCTCGGTGGCGCTGCTCTCGCTCTTGCTGGCGTGGGTGGCGATGTCGTTGTTGGCCGCCGGGCCTCTCGTCTCGGCCACTGTTGTCATCGCCACGGCAATCGCTTGCGGGGTTGCCGTTTCGCGCCTAGGCGCACCCCGTCTGATGCGCGGTCCATACGAACCGCACGTCGGACTCCTCGTCGGCGCGATCGGAGCCGTCGGCATGGCGGGATTGCTTGGATTCCTCGACTACCCGGCTGCGCCCGTGATCGGTCTGTTGTCGGCTCTCTCGGCGATATCAGCCGCGGCCGTAGCGGATCCGCGCTCTTCGAAGTCGCGCCAGACGTTCGAGTGAACCGCCCGGGTCACATGCCCTGACTCTGGCGGCTGGACCTCGATAGCTCCCTCAGGATCGGGCTGGACGCGCCCGTCTTCGAAGGTTCGGGCCCACGGAACCGGTCCACGGCGGTCCCGACGCCAGGAGCTCAGGGGCAGAGACGTGCGCGGCGAGAGCGTCGCCCACCACTCCGAGCAGCCAGACGGCCGTTCGCCGGGCGACCACCCCGAGCAGCGCCCGATCGAGGATCAGACCGATCTCGCCGCCCGGAGGCGCGTAGCAGCCCTCGACGAGCAGCCTCCCGGAGCCGACCGTGAGGTGGCCCGCGAACACCGGGAAGAGCGGGGCGAGGTTCGACGAGCGCCAGGCGATCTCCACGGCGCAACCGCCGCCCCGTCACTCGACCGCTCCCAGGTCGACGAACGCCGCCTTGCGGAGCGCCATCCGCGGCGCCTCGTCGCGGACCGGGAAACCGAGATCGACGTGGAACTGGCAACGGCCTGGAGCCGGTGGCCGGGTCATCGACCTGCGGACCGAGCCAGTCGATCGCCTCACCGGCGAGTATCGAGCTGTTCACCCACCCGGTCTGCAGCGGCTGCCGCGAGGCGGCGCTGGCCCTCGGCTCGCTCGCCGAGGCGGGCAAGATCGAGCTCGTCCAGTGGAGCCTGGCGATCCCGGCCGGACGCGCCCGGGCGGCCGTGGCCGGGGTGACGAGCATCCCCACTGTCGTCGTCGGGAGCGAGCGCCGGGAGCTCGCCAGCCGGGCCGCGCTCGAGACGTTCTTGGCCGAGCTGGCCGAGCGCGGCTAGCGCGGCGCCCCGGATCGACGACCTGCCGGCGAAGGCTACCTCCCGGGGTCGAGCCCGCCCTCGGCGCCCGTCAGACCGTCGGCACCCGCCAGGCCGTCGGCACCCGCCAGCCCGTCCGTGCCCGCCAGACCGTCACCGAGCGCATCGACCTCCGGCGGCGGCTGGCGCAGCCAGACCACGAGCGCGATCAGGAACCGGACGATGAGCGAGAGCCCGTACGAAGTGCACCAGACGCAGACCGCCCCGATCAGGAAGAGCTGGACATAGAGGAAGTAGATCTCGAAGATCACGCCCGCCAGGGAGAGCCCGTAGTGGGCGAGCAGGAGGGCGTAGATGTCGGTCCGCCACCAGGTGAGCGCGAGCGAGAGCAGGACGAGCGAGAGCAGGACACCG
>JAKAHU010000113.1 GCA_021825385.1 Chloroflexota bacterium
AGCCGGCCGGCAGACCGCGCTGGCGGCGGGCCTCGTAGAAGAGGACCGCCGCCGCCGCGGCGACGTTCAGACTGTCCGCCACCCCGAGCATGGGTAGCCGGACGGGGACGACATCGGGCGCGGTCCAGGCCGACGTGAGGCCCTCCGCCTCACTGCCCAGGACGATCGCCAGGGGCCCGCGCAGGTCGGTCTCGCTGGCCAGCCGCGGAGCATCGGGGCGGGCGGCCACGATCCGCAGGCCGCGCTCCCGGAGCCAGGCCAGCGTGTTGACGGTCGAGGCGGCGGCCAGCCGGAGCGTGAACACGGTCCCCAGACTGGCCCGGATCGCGTTCGGGTTGAACAGGTCGGTCCGAGGCTCCGCGACGATCAGCGCGTCGAGCCCGGCGCCGTCGGCGCTGCGCGCGATCGCCCCGAGGTTGCCCGGTTTCTCGACCGCCTCCACGACCCCCACGAACGGCTCCGCCGGCAGTTCGAGTCGGTCGAGCGATCGGTCCGGGATCCGGACGACGGCCACCAGGCCCTCGGTCCGTTCGCCAAAGGCGACCTTGTCCAGAACGGCCGGGGTGACCTGCCAGATCCGTGCCCGGGCCTGCTCGAGCGCGGCGAGCGCCGCCCGGGCGTCGTCGGTCCGGAGGAGCGCCGGGCAGACGAACGCCTCCTCGACCGCGACGCCGGCGCCGAGGGCGCGGGCGATCTCGCGGACACCGTCGACGATCGTCAGGCCGGTCTGGTCGCGGTACCGCCGCTCACGCAGGCGGACGGCGGCCAGGACGCGTGGGTTGTGCGGGCTCGTGATCAGCGCCGGCGCCCGCGACCGAGCCCCCGCCTCGCTCACCGTTGCCCTCGGGGCTGGGCGCGTGTCCAGCGCGCGAACGCGCCGGCCGGCAGCCGCCCGCCGGCACCGGCCCGGATCTCGAGCGGTCCGCTCTCGAGCCGACCGAGGCGCAATTCATCGGGCGGCAAGGCCGCGGCCAGCTCGCGCTCGAGCCGGTCGGGGCCGATCCCCGGGGTGTGCGTCGTCACGAGCAGGAAGACCCGCCGACCGCTGGTCAGGGCGGCGCAGCCGCGCAGGAGGTCGGACAGGCGCTCTTCGAGGCGCCACGGCTCACCTCGCGGACCGTGGCCGTAGCTCGGCGGGTCGAGGATCAGCGCGTCATAGCGCCGGCCGCGACGAAGCTCGCGGCGGACGAAGCGTTCGGCGTCTTCGACGATCCAACGGATCGGCGCCGCCTCCAGGCCGGAGAGGGCCGCATTCCGGCGTGCCCAGGCAACCGCGCTCCGGGCGGCATCGACGTGGACGACCCTCGCCCCGGCCGCCGCGGCGGCGAGGGTGCTGCCGCCGGTGTGGCCGAACAGGTTGAGGATCTCCAGCGGGTGACCGGCGGCACGGACCTGGCGACGGATCCAGCGCCAGAGTGGAACCTGCTCGAGGAACAGCCCAACCTGGCCGGTCTCGGTCAGACGCAGCTCGAGGGTCAGGCCTTCGAGCCGGACCGTCCAGGGGCCGGCCGGGAGCCGGGGGCCGAGCCACGTCCCGGCTCCGCGGCCGGAGCGCTCGTAGCGGCCGTCGGCCTCCCTCCACAGCCCTGGCTGGGCGGGCTCGATCCCCTCAGCGGCGGGGGCCGGCCGGTCGAGCAGGTAGGGTCCGAACTGCTCGAGCCGGCGGCCGCCGCCACAGTCGATCAGGCGCGGCACGGCAGGGACAGAACGAGCAGCGCCGGGGGACGGGGGAGCGATCGTGTCGGGCATCGCGCACATCATGCCCGATCGCGCGCCGCGCGCCCCGACCCTTGGCCCCCGCGTTGAGCTGATCGGCCGGGGTGCGGTAGTATCCTCGTGCGACGCGACGGAACCGCGTCGCGATCGGGCGGCTAGCTCAGTTGGTTAGAGCACTTGCTTGACATGCAAGAGGTCACTGGTTCGAGTCCAGTGTCGCCCACCATCCACACTCCAGAGCAAGAGCGAAGGCGTCGAGCGGGACGCGCCACGTCAGCGACGCGCTCCAGAGAGCCGCGGTCGGGAGCTTCCCGGCTGGAAGCCGCGGCAGCATCTGTGACGAGGTACCACCCGTGAGCGGCCGGTGAACCGGCCCGGGTCCGCCCGTTACCGCGGCACGAGAGCGCGGACGTACCGGTCCAGTCGGGACGGCCACGAAGGCGGGTGGAACCGCGGGAGGCTCGACCTCTCGTCCTGTCGACGGACGAGAGGTTTCTGATTCTCGGGAGGCGAAGGCACGATGGGCGAACAGGAGGCCGCGAACCCGGCGGTCCAGCAGCGGGGCGGACAGGGCTCGGCCGGCGATGGGACCGAGGACCTGTTCGAGGTCCCCGAGCGCGGCTCGGCCGACGAGCTCCTCGACGCCGGGGCCCACGATCAGCTCGACGCGATGCGCCATTCGGCCGCCCACGTCATGGCCGAGGCGGTCCTCGACCTGTTCCCGGGCGCTCGGCTCGGGATCGGGCCGGCGATCAGGGACGGCTTCTACTACGACTTCGAGCTGCCCCGACCGCTCACTCCGGAGGACCTCGAGGCGATCGAGGAGCGGATGCGCCTGAGCATCGCGGCCGACCATCCGTTCGTCCGGCGCGAGCTCCCGGCGGAGGCGGGACGGGCCTTCTTCGCCGCCCACGGGCAGTCGTTCAAGGTGGAGATCATCGACGATCTCGCCGCCGCCGCCAAGGCCGCTCGACGCCCGATGCCGCCGATCTCGGTCTATGAGCACGGCTCGTTCGTCGACCTGTGCAAGGGCCCTCACGTGGCCAGCACCGGCCGGATCGGACCGTTCAAGCTGCTCGCGGTCGCCGGCGCCTACTGGCGGGGCGACGAGAAGCGCCCGATGCTCCAGCGGATCTACGGCACCGTCTGGCCCAGCCAGGAGGAGCTCGACCTCTATCTCTGGCGCAGGGCGGAGGCCAGGAAGCGCGACCATCGCCGGCTCGGCGTCCAGCTCGACCTGTTCAGCTTCCACGACGTCAGCCCCGGGGCCGCCTTCTGGCACCCCAAAGGCCAGCGTATCTGGCGCATCCTCGAGGCGGCGATGCGTGAGCTCCAGGAGCGGCGTGGCTACCAGGAGATCAGCACCCCCCAGCTCGTCCACAAGAAGCTGTGGCAGCAGTCGGGCCACTGGGACCTGTATGCCGAGAGCATGTTCCGGCTCGAGATCGAGGGCCAGGAATACAGCCTGAAGCCGATGAACTGCCCGGAGAGCACGATCATCTACCGGGGCCGGTTGCGCTCGTACCGCGACCTGCCCCTCCGCCTGGCTGAGTACGGCCGGCTCCATCGCAACGAGCGCTCCGGGACGCTCTCGGGCCTGACCCGGGTCCGCCACTTCGTCCAGGACGACAGCCACATCTACGTTCGGCCAGACCAGCTGCGCGATGAGATCGAGGCCCTCCTGGGTGAGATCCGCGAGGTCTACGGCTGGTTCGGTCTCGAGCCGCAGTTCGCCTTCGCCACCAAGCCCGACAAGGCGCTCGGCGACCCGGCCCTCTGGGAGAAGGCGGAGGGCTACATCCGCGAGGCGTTCGACCGGGCCGGGATCAGCTACACGCTCAAGCCGAAGGACGGCACGTTCTACGCCCCAAAGATCGACATCCAGGTCGAGGATGCCCTCGGCCGCTCGTGGCAGACGGCCACCCTCCAGGTGGATCTGGTCATGCTCCCCGAACGGTTCGACCTCGAGTACTTCGACGAGCACGGCCAGCCCCAGCGCCCGATCGCCATCCACCGAGCCGTCTACGGCTCCCTCGAGCGGTTCATCGGCATCCTCGTCGAGCACTTTGGCGGCGCGTTTCCGCTCTGGTTGGCGCCGGTCCAGGCGGTGATCATCCCGATCGCCGACCGCCACCTGCCGGCGGCGCGCAGCCTCGAGGCCGTCCTCCGTTCGCGCGGCCTGCGGGTCGAGGTCGACGACTCGGACAACCGGATGCAGAACAAGATCCGCGTCGCTCAGGAGCAGAAGGTGCCGTACATGCTCGTCCTCGGCGATCGGGAGGTCGAGGCGATGACCGCCGCACCACGGACGAGGGCGGGCGAGCAGCAGCCGGCCGAAGCCTGGGAGGTCCTGGCCGACCGTCTCGCCACCGAAGCGGCGGCGCGGCGCGTCTGAGGTCCGTCGCGGCGCCCCGGCCGCCACGGGGAACCGGGGCGGCGGGTCCCGCCTCGGCCGCCACGGAGCGGGGTCGGCGTTGCCCGGCCGACCGGCGCTGTGCTATAGTCCCGCGGCGACCGAGCCCGGGTCGTTGCGTTCGCGCATGCGCGCCGGACGCACGCGGATACACGTCACGAAGGGGTCAGACATCAGCCGAGACCTGCGCGTCAACCAGATGATCCGTGTCCCACAGGTACGGGTCGTGGATGAAGAGGGAGCACAGCTTGGGGTCATGCCCACGCCGGAGGCTCTGAGACTTGCGCAGGAGCGGGGGTACGACCTCGTCGAGGTCGCGCCGATGGCCACGCCGCCGGTCGTGAAGTTCCTCGATTTCGGGCAGTACAAGTACGAGCTCACCAAGCGCGAGAAGGAAGCGAAGCGCAAACAGCGGTCGGTCTCGTTCAAAGAGGTGCGCCTGAAGCCGAAGATCGGTCAGGGCGACTTCGAGACGAAGGTCCGCCGGGCGATCGAATTCCTCGAGGAAGGAGATCGGGTCAAGGTCGCGGTCCAGTTCCGCGGTCGTGAGCTGACCCACCCGGAGATCGGACGCAACCTGCTGGCCAGGTTCAGCGAGGCGATCAAAGATCACGGCGTGATCGAGCGGGCGCCGCTGCTCGAAGGCAAATCGATGCACATCACCGTGGCATCGATCCACAAGCCGAAGGCGGCGGAAACCGCGAAGGCGCCGGAGCCCACCAGGGCGACCGGACCGGCCAGGGGCGCCGAGCCGGCCCGGCCAATCGCGGAGGTGCCGCCCGAGGCGCCCCCGAGGGCCGAGCCAGCACCGCTCACCACGGCGGCCGAGGGGCCGGGACCGGCCGCCACGCCGGCCACCCCGGCACCGGCCACGCCGACCAGCCCGCCCAGGGCGCGGACGGCCACGGCGACCGCCAGGGCCAAGACGAACACGGATGCGACGCCCGCCGCGCCGCCAACGACAGGAGAGTGAGGCCACCGTGCCGAAGCTGAAGTCACACAAGGGGTCCCAGAAGCGACTGGGGGTAACCGGCACGGGCAAGGTGTACCGGGTGAAGTCCTGGCGGGGCCACCACCTCGAGATCAAGAGTTCGCGCCGAACCCGGCGCTATGCGGGCAAAGCGATCGTCGGCAGCGCGCATGCGAAGCAGGTCCGGCGCCTCCTGCCGTACCTCTAGGAGCAACTGAACAGCAATGGCACGAGTCAAGCGCGGCGTCGCCGCCCACAAGCGCCACAAGCGCCTCCTGAACGCCGCCGAGGGCCGACGGGGGACGAAGTCCCGCCTGGTCAAGACGGCCCGCGAAGCCCAGCTCCATGCCTTGGCCTACGCCACCCGCGACCGCAAGCAGCGCAAGCGCCAGATGCGCGGTCTGTGGATCATCCGGATCAACGCCGCCGCCCGTGAGCACGGCCTGACCTATGGGGCGTTCATGGCCGGCCTGCGCCGCTCGCACGTCGAGATCGATCGCAAGATCCTGGCCGATCTGGCCGTCCGCGACGCGATGACCTTCGGCCGGATCGTCGAGGTGGCAAGGGGAGCCTGATCGCGCGGGCCCACGACCGGCGTGCGCCCAACCGAGCAGGGGAGCCCTCGAGTCGTCAGACCTCGAGGGCTCGTGATTCACGTCCCGAGGGAGAGGCAGGACCTGGTGAACCTGGCAAGCCTGATCGCCGAGCTGCACCGCCTGCGCGACAGCGCGCTCGAGGCGATCGGCGCCGCGCCGGATGCCGCGTCGCTCGATGAGCTGCGGGTCGATTACCTCGGCAAGAAGGGCCGCCTGACCGCGATACTGCGCGGCATCGGCGACCTCCCGCCGGCCGATAAGCCGGCTGTTGGCGCGGTCGCCAACGAGGTCCGTGACGAGGTCGAACGGGCCCTTGCTGAACGTGGCCGGCTTCTCCGAGCGGCGGCCCTGGCGGCCCGCCTGGAGGCTGAGGCGGTCGACGTCACGACCCCCGGCCGGACGATCGGGCGCGGCTCGCTCCACCCGATCGTCGAGACCTCGCGCCGGATCGCGGAGATCTTCGGCCAGTTCGGGTTCGTCGTCTACGAGGGTCCCGAGATCGAGGACGACGTCACGAACTTCCA
Source organism: Chloroflexota bacterium (assembly GCA_021825385.1). Classification (GTDB taxonomy): domain Bacteria; phylum Chloroflexota; class Limnocylindria; order Limnocylindrales; family CSP1-4; genus JAKAHU01. Next base: position 6,220 of record JAKAHU010000113.1, read on the forward strand.
GATGCTGAACATCCCGCCCGACCACCCGGCCCGCGACCTGTGGGACACGCTCTACGTCGACGTCGAGGGCCACCTCCTGCGGACCCACACCTCACCCGGCCAGATCCGGGTGATGCGCGAGGCGGCGCCGCCCATCCGGGCCCTGCTGCCCGGGCGGTGCTACCGCTACGAGGCGATCGATGCCAGCCACGCCTCGGAGTTCTTTCAGGTCGAGGGCCTGATGATCGACGAGGGGACGACGATGGCCGACCTGCGCGGGCTGCTCGACCAGTTCGCCCATGCGATGTTCGGGGCCCACCGGCCGACCCGCTTCCGGCCCGGCTACTACCCGTTCACCGAGCCATCCGTCGCCTTCGACGTCCGGTGTGTCGTGTGCAACGGGCGGGGCTGCCCGGCCTGCTCGCGAACCGGCTGGATGACGATCCTCGGGGCCGGGATGGTCCACCCGGTCGTCCTGCGCTACGGCGGGCTCGACCCCGAGCGCTTCCAGGGCTTCGCCTTCGGGATGGGCGTCGAACGGATCGCCAACCTGCGCCACGCGGTCGGCGACCTGCGCCTGTACATGGACAACGACCTGCGCTTCCTGGAGCAGTTTCGATGAGAGTCCCGCTCGATTGGCTGGGCGACTACGTCGACATCGAGCTGACCCCCGAGCAGCTGGCCGAACGGCTGACCCTGCTGGGCATGGAGGTCAAGGGGATCGAGCGCTGGGGGTCGAGCTGGCGCAACGTGGTCGTGGGCGAGATCCTGACCGTGACCAAGCATCCGCGGGCCGACCGGTTGTCCCTGACGACGGTCACCGTCGGCTCGGGCGAGCCGCTCGAGATCGTGTGCGGGGCCACGAACATCGCCCCCGGCCAGCGGGTCCCGGTGGCCCTGCCCGGCGCGATCCTGCCCGGTGAGCGGCGGATCGAGCGGACCGAAAAGATGGGGGTCGTGAGCAACGGGATGCTCTGCTCGGGCGATGAGCTCGAGCTGACCGGCGACGCCGACGGCATTCTGATCCTGCCGCCCGACGCGCCGCTCGGCCGCGATCTGAGCGAGCTGTATGGGGACGTCGTCCTCGACGTGGACGTGAAACCGAACCGAGGCGATGCCCTCTCGCTCCTTGGCCTGGCCCGGGAAGTGTCGGCGGCGACGGGCGCGCCGGTCCGCGAGCCGGCCGTCGAGCTCGTCGAATCGGGGCGCCCAACGGCGGAGCGACTGGCGGTCGAGGTGGCCGAGCCAGCCCTCTGCCCGCGCTTCGTTGCCCGCTGGGTCGCTGGCCTGCGGGTGGCCCCCTCGCCGGACCAGGTCCAGGTTCGGCTCCGGGCGGCCGGGATGCGCCCGGTGAACAACGTCGTCGACGCCTCGAACTACGTGATGCTCGAGCTCGGCAAGCCGACCCACACGTTCGACGCCGCGGCGATTCACGATGCACGGCTGATCGTCCGCCTCGCCCGGGCGGACGAGGTGCTCGAGACCCTCGACCACGTCCGGCGTCGCCTCGACCCGGAGACGCTCGTGATCGCCGATCCGGTGGGCGTCCTGGCCATCGCCGGGGTCATGGGCGGGGCGGCGAGCGAGGTCGGGGAGTCGACCCGCGACGTGGTCATCGAGTCGGCCATCTTCGATCCGATCAGCATCCGCCGCACCGGCCAGCGCCACGGTCTCCGGTCCGAGGCCAGCCTGCGCTTCGAGAAGGGTCAGGAGATGCGCCTGGCCCGGATCGGGGCCGACCGCGTCGCCGCCCTGCTGGCGGACTGGGCGGGTGGCGAGGTCGCCCCGGGGCGAGTCGACAGCGCGCCCCGGGAACCCGCACCCGCGCGGGTCGCCTTTCGGCCGGGCCGGATCAACCGCCTGCTCGGGACGACGATCGAGACCGCCGAGCAACGGGCGCTCCTGGCCCGGGTTGGGGTCGAGACCGAGCCCGCCCAGCCGGGCACACTGGTTCCGATCGCCCCGGGCGACCCGCCCCTGAGCGTCGCTCCCGGCAGCGACGAGACGCTCGTCGCCGTTGTCCCCACCTGGCGTCGCGATCTGGCGATCGAGGCCGACGTGGCCGAGGAGGTCGCCCGGGTCCGGGGCTACGAGCTCGTGCCCGGGACGTTGCCCCACACCCCGATGCCGCCCTTCCGGCCCTCTCCCCTCGAGGTCCGCGACGCGGTCCGGGAGACCCTCGCCGGGGCGGGCCTGACCGAGGTCGTCACGCATGCCCTCGTCTCGCCCCGGGAAGCCGAGCTGATCCGCTGGCCCGGCGACGACGAGGTCCCGGTGCCCGGCGACGAGCCGGCGGGCGGGCCGGTGGTGACGGTCACGAATCCGCTCTCCAGCCAGCACTCGGTCCTCCGCCAACAGTTGATCGGGAGCTTGCTCCGGGTTGCCGGCACGAACCTGCGCCAGGGACGGGAGCGGGTCGCGATCTTCGAGATCGGCAAGGGCTACGCCCGCGCCCCGCTGGCGAATGGCGCGGCTTCCGGGGCCGCCAGCGAGGCGGCGACCCGCGAGTGGTGGCGGCTCGGGTTCGCCCTGACCGGCGAGGCAGAGCCGCCGGCCTGGAACCGGCCGTCCCGCCACGTCGATCTCGACGACGGGAAGGGCCTCGTCGAGCTGCTCTGCTGGCGCCTCGGGTTCGAGCCGCCGCACTACGACGCCGACCGCCACGGCCATCCGTTCCACCCGGGCCGGTCCGCGATCGCCGTCGCGCTCGCCCCCGCGGGCGACCGCTACGCGGGCACGATCGTGCTCCGGGGCCGGGTCGCCGAGCTCCATCCGGACCTGCTCGAGGCGCTCGACCTGCGCGCCGAGCGGGTGATCGTGGCCGAACTGGCGATCCGTGGTCTCGCCGGCGGCCAGCTCGCGGCGGTTCATGCGGTGCCGGTGCCGCGCTTCCCGGCCGTGGAGCGCGACCTCGCCGTGGTCGTCCCGAACGCCCAGCCGGCGGGCGAGGTCGCGGCGCTGATCCGGGCCGAGGGTGGGTCTTTCCTGCGCGGGCTGCGGCTGTTCGACATCTACCGGGGAACCCCGCTCGCGCCCGACGAGAAGAGTCTCGCCTTCCGGCTCCTGTTCCAGGCGCCCGACCGGACCCTCACCGACGCCGAGCTCGAGGCCGCCACGGCCGCGATCGCGACCGCCCTCGAACGCAGGCTGGGGGCGCGCCTGCGGACCTGACGGGTCTGGCCGGCGATCGGAGGCGGCGCGGTGGTTGCGGGCCGGGAGCGGGCGCTGCTACCCTTGGCCGGCCGCGATCGCCCGCTGGGCGATGACCGGGAGCCGGCCGAGGAGTGGACGTGGACATCGTCGGGTTCATCACCGCCCAGCGCCTGTTCGACCTCCTGTTCGTCCTCCTGCTCTTCGCCGCGTTCATCCTCGGCTTCATCCAGGGTACGATCCGCCGGCTGCTCGGGATCGCCTCGATCCTCTTCTCGTTCCTCTTCGCGGCCAACGTCCGCGACCCGCTCGGTCGCTTCCTGGCGGCCAACTGGACGCAGTTCCCGCCCGACTATTCGTACATGCTTGGCTTCCTGGGCGTCTTCGCCGTCGGAAGCATCGCCTTCTCGCTGGTCATCCAGGGCTTCTACCACCGGACCCCGCTTCTGTCCCGAGCGACGGTCGTCGACGAGCTGCTCGGGGGCCTGCTCGGGATCGCCCAGGCGGGGCTCGTGGTCGGTTGCCTCGTGCTCATCCTCGACTCGTTCTTCAACGCCCCCGGCGGCGCCCTGGCCGGCCCGAACGAGCTCCCGTTCCTGCGCAGCTTCCACGCGGCGTACGCCGGTTCGGCGACCGCCGAGCTCTTCCGGACGACGCTGATCCCCGGCTTCCTGGGCCTCCTGGGCTGGCTCGTGCCGGACGACATCGAGGCACTCCTGGGCCGGATCCGGGGCTGACCGCGAGCGAGACGGCTGCCGGCGACCGCCCCGCGCCGCGGCTCGTGGACCGCGCCCTCCTGGCCCGGCCCACGCTCGAGGCCGCCCGGGCACTGCTGGGCGCGCGCCTGGTGCGCGACGATGCGACCGGCCGGAGGGTGGGCCGGATCGTCGAGCTCGAGGCCTACATCGGCGCCGAGGATCGCGCCTCGCACGCTCGCTTTGGGCCAACCGCGCGCAACTCGGTGATGTTCGGACCGCCCGGGATCGCCTACGTGTACCTTGTCTATGGGATGTACCACTGCTTGAACGTCGTCACCGAACCGCCCGGTCGCCCGGCGGCGCTGTTGATCCGGGCGATTGCCCCGATCGAGGGGATCGAGCTGATGCGCGCCGCCCGCCTGGCCCAGGGCCGGGCCCGGCGTCGCTCTCTCGCCACCGGCCAGCCCGAAGCGGAGGCGCGCCGGATCGCCGCCCTGCCCGTCGCCCGGCTGGCGAGCGGTCCGGGCCTGGTGGCCGCCGCCTTCGGGCTCGATCGCTCCTGGACCGGGGTGGACCTGTGTGATCCGGCTTCGCCCCTGCGTCTCGAGCGCCGCCCGGCAGGCGAACCCGAGCCCACGATCCTGGCCGCGCCCCGGATCGGGATCGCCTACGCCGGGGAGCCCTGGACGCGCCATCCCTGGCGGCTGCTGATCGCCGGCGACCCGGCCGTCTCGGTTCCCGCCCGGGGCGAGTGATGGACCGCCGCTCGCTCGCGATCCTCGAGTACCCGCTCGTCCGCCGGCGGCTGGCCGAGGCGACCGCGTTCCCGCCCGGGCGCCGCCTGGCCGAGGCACTCGAACCCTCGAGCGACCCGGTCGTCGTCAGCCGCGGCCTCGACGAGACCGATCAGGCCCGCGCCCTCCTCGCCGACCGGCCCAGCGTCGGGATCGGCGGCGCCCACGACATCGGCCCGTGGGTCGAACGGGCGGCCCGCGGCGGCCGGCTCGAGCCGGCCCAGTTCGTCGAGATCGCCGAGACGCTCGACGCACTCGCCCGGCTTGGTGCGGCCCTGGCCGAGGAGCGGCGACCGCTCCTTCGCCAGCTCGGTCGCGAGCTCCATCCGCT
>JAKAHU010000114.1 GCA_021825385.1 Chloroflexota bacterium
GCGGCGGAGGGCGTCCCGCAGCGTCCCGCAGCAGATTGCCGTGCACCCTCCGTCGATCGAAGACGGCCGCGCGCTCGTGACGATGGCCGGCTCGGACCAGGCCGATCCGCGGCACCCGGCGAGCAGCGTTTATCGCTGCTTCCTTCCGGACCTGACGAGGTTCACGCGTCGCCGCTGCGCGGGACCCGATCCTCAACGTCGACCACCACCGGAGCCCTCGCGAACGCGGACCTCGGGAGGGAATTCAGCCCTGCTGGAGCGGATTGCAGGTACAGGGCACCGCTAGCTCCCCGCCTAGCACGGCTGAGGGATGATACAGCGCCCGCAGGGGTCCGGTGCGCCGTCACGGGTCCGCTGCGCGGCTCGCGTCCGCGGCGCTGCCGGGCCGTCCGCCAGGCGAGAGTGCGACCGCGGCGCGCCCCGGGGCGCACAGCTCACGCCCCACGGCACCATCGGGGAGATGGCGGAGAGGGCGGGATTTGAACCCGCGATGGGTTGCCCCATACCGCATTTCCAGTGCGGCGCCCTAGGCCACTAGGCGACCTCTCCGCGGGCGTCAGGTGTCGGACGACTGTGGCGGAGAGGGTGGGATTCGAACCCACGGTGCTTTCGCACACCGCTTTTCGAGAGCGGCACCATCAACCACTCGGACACCTCTCCGCGGCAGAGGATACCAAAGGCTCGCGGCGCGACAGGACTCCGGGCTGGACCGTGGGCGAGAGCAGAGTCGGATGCCGCCGTGCGCGGGCGCCGCCGGCAGACTCTCAGCCGTCGGCGGGTCGTGCCGCCTCCGCGCGTGCCAGGGCGCGGCCCCGCAGTTCCTCCACCTCGTCGCGGCGAATCCCCGTCACCAGGCGCAGGCGGCGGCGCAGCCCGGGATGCTGAGCCAACTGCACGGCGCCCCCGGCCGCCCCGTTGACCTCATCGGGGGCTGCAAAGACGAGTGTCTCGACCCCGGCCTGCAGCATCGCCCCGACACACATCGCGCACGGCTCGACAGTCGTGAAGATCGTGACGTCGGCCAGTTTCTCCCGTCCGAGCCGGCGCGCCGCCTCGCGAATCGCCCCCATCACCGCGTGGGCCGTCGGATCGCCAGTCTCGCGGACGCGATCACGGGCCCGGGCGACCATCGCCTCGTCGACCACCGCAACCGCGGCATGCGGCGGTCCGCCGTCGTCCATCGCCAGCTGCGCCTCGGCGAGCGCCTCGCCCATGAAGAGTTCGTAGTTCACGAGCCGATCATACAGGGGCCCGTCGGCCCGGGTACCATGCGAGCGGCACGATCGACTAGTTGGCCCCCAGCTCGGTCGCCCTCGGCACGGCCCGTCCCGCCGCCAGCCGGCGATCGTGTGGGCCGCCGCGACGAGGAGTTCCACGGTGACAACACACAGGATCGGGATCCTGACCGGTGGCGGGGACGTTCCCGGCCTCAACTCCGTTATCAAGAGCGTGACCTTCCGCGCCACCGAGCTTGGGTACGAGGTGTACGGCATCCGGCGCGGGTGGCAAGGGCTGACCCACATGAAGCCGGGTCCCGACCTCGACCCCGAGTACGTGGTCAAGCTCGACCGGCACAACACGCGGACGATCGATCGGACCGGTGGCACGTGGCTCCACACGTCGCGCACGAACCCCCGCAAGATGGCCCGCGCGATGCTACCGCCCACGATCCCCCCCGAACGCCTGGCCTCGATGGAGGTGTCCGAGGGCATCTACGACCTCACGCCGGTCGTCCTCGAGAACATCGGCCGCCTGGGGCTCGACTACCTGATCCCGATCGGCGGCGACGACACCCAGAGCTTCTCCCATGCCCTCCTGCGCGAGGGGGTGCCCCTGATCGGGATCCCCAAGACGATGGACAACGACGTCCAAGGCACCGAGTACTGCATCGGCTTCTCGACCGCGATCGACCGGGCCAAGGAACTGATCACACGCCAGCGCACGACGCTCGGCTCACACGAGCGGATCGGGGTGTTTCGCATCTTCGGGCGCGATGCGGGATTCACCGCGCTGCTCACCGCCTACGTCACATCGACCCGCTGCCTGATCCCCGAGGCGCCCTACGACCTCGACCTGCTCTGCCGCCTGCTCGTCGAGGACAAACGCGACAACCCCAGCCGCTACGCGATCGTGGTGACCGCCGAGGGCGCCATCTGGAAGGGCGGCGCACTGGCCGAGTACGGCGAGATGGACAGCTTCGGGCACCGCCACAAGGTCAACGTGGCCGAGGCACTGGCCGACGAGATCAAGAAGCGCACGGGCGAGGAGGCGGTCGCGAGCGAACTAACCTACGACCTGCGCAGCGGCGACCCGGACGGCGTCGACATGATCGTCGGCATCACGTTCGCCAACATCGCGATGGACCTGGTCGAGGATGGCCAGACCGGGCGCATGGCGGCGATCCTGAACGGGACGTTCACGCACACTCCGTTGCCGGATCCGCGGCTCGGCCCGCGTCGGGTCGACGTCGCCACGATGTACAACATGGAGCGCCTGCGGCCGCAGTACGCCGGACGGCAAGGACGGCCCATGATGCTGGTGACGGCCGACTGAACCGGCGTGGCCGGCTACCGGCGCCTACCGGCGGCTGGTGACGGCCGACCGACGACCCGGCCGGGCCCGGGCGTGCGGCCGGCGCGGCGCGTTCGGGTTGCCCACCGCCGACGGGTCGAGCCGCTCGCGGGCGACCGGCACGAACGCCCAGTAGACCCGCGCCAGGGCCGTCAACGCCTCCCGCCCGACCGCGTCGGCGGTCTCGCGATCGGCGTCGCGCAGGATCGCGTCAGGTGGGGTCGTCGGCAAGGCTTGTGTGCGCAGCTCGGCCAGATCGAGGTCGGCGTCCCAGAAACCTGCCTCCGACGGCTCGGGGAGCGGGACCGGGGACGGGCCCGCTGCAGACGGGCCCTCTGCCGCGGGGCGCAGCGCGCGGAGCTCGCGCACGAGCTGCTCTCTCGGCCGCCCGCGCCACGCCAACATGAGGAAGGGGTCGTCGTCGAACGCCTCGGCGAGCAGGAAGAAGACCGCCGCGATGTGCTTGCAGACGGGGGACGTGTCGGGGCACGTGCAGCTCGCCCGGATCTCTCGGATCGCGAAGAGCGCGGTCCCGGCCGCGGCGAACGCCTCCTCGATCTCGGCCGGCATCTCGCCCGCCAGCAGCCGCGCGAGGAAGACCGCCCGTGTGGCCATCTCCGTCTCGACGGCCCGCCATTGCTGGTCGTTGAGGACGGGCGCAGCCAGGGCGACCGCGTAGGGACGTGGACGGGAGCCCTGGACGCGCGCGGTCACGCTGCCCGCGGCGACGTGGAGCGACAGCACCTGGCCCGCCCGCGCGTAGCCCTTGCCGCGGGCCAGGCGCCGCTCGTCGATCCGCCACGAGAGTGCCTCGAGGAAACGCCGCGACCACCAGGTCTCGCCGATCGCGCCCCGCCGGCTGCGTGCGCGGATCCCGTTGGCCACCCGGATCGGCGGCGCGTACTCGTCCCAGCCCCGTCGTGTCATCGTCAGCGCTCCGCCACGGCGTCGGCCGAGAGCGCCAGGAGCTCGCGCAGCTCGGCGGTGGAGAGGTCGCCCAGCCACTGCTCGCCCGTTCCGACGATACGGGCGGCGAGGTCGCGCTTCGCCTCGTTCATCTCAGCGATCCGCTCCTCGATGGTGCCCGTGCAGACGAGCCGGCGCACCTGCACGTCGCGCGTCTGCCCGATCCGGTAGGCGCGATCCGAGGCCTGGTCCTCGACCGCCGGGTTCCACCAGCGGTCGAAGTGGACCACCTGGTTGGCCGCGGTCAGGTTGATCCCCTGTCCGCCCGCCCGCAACGAGAGGATCAGGATCGGCGCGGCGCCAGCCTGGAAGCGTTCGATCAATTGATCCCGTGCGACCTGCGAGAGCCCACCGTGAAAGTAGAGGACCTCGCGCCCGAAGCGCTCGCGCAGGTAGGGGCGCAGCCGTTCGGCCCACTCGGTGTACTGCGTGAAGACGAGCGTACGGTCGCCTGCCGCGAGCGCCTCGTCCAGCAGGTCCTCCAGCTGCGCGAGCTTGCCCGAGCGGCCCTCGAGGGCCGATCCGTCGCCCAGAGCCTGCGCCGGATGGTTGCAGACCTGCTTGAGCCGGCCGATCGTCTTCAGCACGAGTCCGCGGCGCCGGATCCCCTCGGCCCGCTCCAGCTGCTCGAGCATGTCGTCGACGATCGACTGGTAGAGGGTCGCCTGCTCACGCGTCAGGTTGCACGGCACCGTCATCTCGAATTTCTCTGGCAGCTCGAGCCCGATGGCCGGGTCGCGCTTGAGACGACGCAGGATGAAGGGGCCGGTCAGGCGACGGAGCCGCTCGACCGCCTCCTCGTCCCCATCTTGCTCGATGGGGACCGCAAACCGCTCCCGAAACGAGGCCTCTGGCCCGAGCAACCCCGGGTTCAAGAACTCCATGATCGACCAGAGCTCGGTCAGGCGATTCTCGACCGGTGTGCCCGTCAGCGCGACGCGGGCGGCGGCGCGGAGCCGGCGCACCGCACGGGACTGGCGCGTCTCACTGTTCTTGATCACCTGCGCCTCGTCGAGGACGACGCGGCCCCACTCGATCGTGGCGAGCGCGTCCACGTCGCGCGCGGCGATCGCGTAGGTCGTGATGACGAGGTCGGCGTCGTTGACCGCCGTCGCGAGGTCGTCGCCCACCAGGCGGTCGGCGCCGTGATGGACGTGGACGCGCAACCCGGGCGCAAAGCGGCGCGCCTCCTTCTGCCAGTTGCCGACGACGGACATCGGGCAGACCACGAGCGTGGGGCACGGCCGGGGCGCAGCGGCTGTACCGCCGACCGCCGACGGCGCGCCGACCGCCGCCCGCTCGGCGATCGCCGCGCGCTCCGCGACCAGGAGCGCGAGGAGCTGTGCCGTCTTGCCCAGACCCATGTCGTCGGCGAGGCACGCCCCGAGCCCCAGCCGGTCGAGGAACGCCAGCCAGCCCAGGCCCCGTTCCTGGTAGGCGCGCAGCTGACCCATGAAGCCCGGCGGTGTCGCCATCGGCTCGGCACGCAGCGTCTCGTCGGCGCGCAGCAGGCCCTCGAGCCATCCGCGTACCTCGATGCCCGTGACGGGGAGCTCACCGTCCGAGACGGCGGCGAGGCGCAGGAACTCGCCGACCGTCATCGTCCGCGCTCCGCCCTCGGGTGCCGCGCTCACCACGCGGAGCGCGGCCGCGATCTCCTCGGGCCGCACCTCGACCCACTCCCCGCGGACCTGGACGAGCGGCGTCTTCAGGCGGGCCAGCGTGCGCAGCTCGCCTTCGGAGAGCGGCGTGTCGCCGAGCGCCGCCGAGAGTTCGCAGTCGACGAGCGCGCGCGAGCCCAGGCTCGGCCCGACACTCGTGCGGGCGGGGCCAGAATGGCCGCGGGCGCGCACGCGCAGCCCGATGCGCCGCCGTCGCGAGCTCCACCAGCCGGGCAGCAGGACACCGAACCCCGCATCGGCAAGCAGCGGCGCGCCCTCGCGCAGGAAGGCGTGCGCACCGCGGGTGTCGAGTTCGAGCGTGTCGGGACGGGCCGCGGCGAGGGCGCCCTCCAGCGGCGGGTAGAGACGGCTCGCGCGGACCAAGTCCACCAGGAGCACCTCGTCGGCGTCGACGTCCGGCACGGCGCGCGCGAGAACGCGCGGATCCGCCCACACCTCGGCGGCTCCAACGAGCAGGCTCGGCTCGTCGCGCGGCCCCACGAGGATCTCGAGCCGCCAGGGCTCGCGCGGCGCGACCACGACCGGCACAGGTCGCGGGGCGGCCGTGCCGATCGGGTCGGCAACCTCGGGTCCCGTTTCGGCACGGCCGTGGCCGGGCTCCACGAGGCGGAAGACGGTGCGGAGCGGTCCCTCGGTCGGCAGGCACCGCACGCGCCGCGCGGCCAGCGCGCGCCCGAGCGCCCGCGTGGCCGAGGCGTCGACTGCCGGAGCGCCCGCGTGCGTCAGGAGCGGGTCGGTCGAACAGAGTGCTGTGCCGAAGCGTTCCCACACGCCGGACGACGGCCACCACTCGCCGCAGGGCGGCTGGAACCCGGCCGCTCGGGCGAGGGCGTGGCGCACATGCGCATCGACGAGCACACCGAGCGCTTCGGCCACGATGTCGTTGGCCGGCCGTGGCGCGCCATCGCTTCCGGCGGCCCGGCAGACGATCGGCATGGCGCGGGCGAGCGCCCGGAGACGCGCGCCGTCGCCCGACCCCGGCACGGGTTCCCAGCGGGCGATGAAGCGTCCGCGGGTCGGCTCGCGGATGCCAGGCAGCACACGTCCGCGGGCCACGATCTCGAGGGCCAGGCGTGCCAGGCGTGCCCAGAACCGGAGGGACGCATCGACCTCCGCAAGCGCCGCGGCCTCCGCGAGCGAGACCAGGAGTTCGGCCGCGGCCTGCCCGCCCAAGGCCCGGCTAGGGACGCGCCAGCGCGTGAGCACGGGAACGGCACCGTCGCCGCGGGGCGTGACGGGGAGCGAGGGCGAGGGCTGCGGAACGCTGTCGCGGGTGGGCAGGACGATCTCGAGGGCCGCCGCCTCCCCCTCCGACGCGGGGAGGCCGATGGTCGCGAGCGCATGGTCCAGCCGATCGGCTGGCGCGGCGAAGGGATGGGGCGCAGGTGTTCGACGCGCGGGCCGCACGGCGGACCCGCCGGGGCGTTCGTAAGCGGCCGCATCCTCCGCCCAGAGGTGCAGGCGACGGTCGAGTCCCCAGGTCGCATGGAGCGCGAACATCGACCCGAGCTTACGCCGGCCGAAGCTGGGAGCGCGGGGGCGCGGCCGAGCGGCGCTCTCCGGCGTTGCGGCCCAGTTGCGCGGCCCAGTCGTGCGGCCGGGCGGGGCGGGTGGCTCTTCCGCGCCCGACCCGCCCGGCGCATAGACCAGCGCAACGGGAATCGGCCACGCGGCCCCCGTAATGGGGACGATCGGCCCTAGCGAAGAGAGTCGATCCGTGCAGCCTGACACTGACGCCTTGCATGGCGTCGATGCCAGCGGACGACGGCCCCGCGTCCCGTACAAGGGGGTGGCGCGATGGAGACGGTCTTCGTCGATGCGGAGCGCTGCATCGGATGCCTGCAGTGCGAGTACGCGTGCGCTGTGGAGCACTCCCGCAGCCGCGATCCCGCCTGGGCATTCATGGAGGATCCGCCCCCGCGGAAGCGCATCCACGTCGAGGTTGGCCCCACGCCAGCGAGCTCGTTCCCCAACCGCTGCCGCCATTGCGACCCGGCGCCCTGCCAGCTCGTCTGCCCAACCGCGGCGATTGCTCGTGACCAGCGGCACGACGTGGTCCTGATCGACGAGGTGCGCTGCATCGCGTGCGCGATGTGCGCCATCGTCTGCCCCTTCGACGCGCTCACGTACCACCTCGCCGTCGACGGCGGGAGGCCCCATACGGTCGCGCTCAAGTGCGATGGGTGCATCGACCGGGTTCGGGCCGGGCGGGTGCCCGCCTGCGTCGAGTCGTGCAAGGTCGGCGCGCTCGTGTACGGCGAACTCAATGATCTGGTGCGGCAGGGGCGCCGGCGCGAAACGCTGACCGTCCTCTCCGCGGCGGCGGTCCGTCCCACGGCCACGCCAGGGATCGGCACGGTGGGCAACTGGCGCTCGTTGAGCGCCGCGGCGGCCGAGGTCGGTCGAGCAGGAGGCGCGCGATGAAATCGCTGCAATCGGACGACTTCCGCGACCGGTCGATCCAGGCCGACGCCCAGCAGATGCTGCGCGTCGCCCGCGATGCGGGTATCGAGACGGTTTGGGATCGCCTGGCCGCGCAGCTGCCACAGTGCGGCTACTGCGCCATGGGCGTCTCGTGTCGCAACTGCGCGATGGGCCCCTGCCGTGTCGACCCCTTCGGCGAGGGTCCCCAAAAGGGCGTCTGTGGCGCCGACGCCGACGTCATCGTGGCCCGCAACCTGGGCCGCTCGATCGCCGCCGGTGCTTCGGCTCATTCGGATCACGGCCGGGACATCCTCGAAGTCTTCGCCGAGACCGCGCGCGGCCAGACCAGCGGCTATCGCATCGCGGACGAAGCCAAGCTGCGCCGGCTCGCAGCCGAGCTCGGCATCGCCGTCGACGACCGCCCAACCGAGGAGGTCGCACGCGACGTCGCTGACGAGCTGCTGGAGAGTTTCGGCACGCGGCGCGACGAGGTCAGTTTCGTGGCTCGCGCGCCAGAGCCGCGCCGCCAGCTGTGGAAGCGCCTCAGTATCACGCCGCGCGGGATCGACCGCGAGAACGTGGAGATGCTCCACCGCACCCACATGGGCGTCGACAACGACTACGCGAACATCTTGCTCCACGGCCTGCGCACCAGCCTGTCCGACGGTTGGGGCGGGTCGATGATCGCCACCGAGCTGTCCGACATCCTGTTCGGCACGCCTACACCGGTCACCTCGCAGGTCAACCTGGGCGTCCTCAAGGGCGATCAGGTCAATATCGCCCTCCACGGCCACAATCCGCTTCTCTCGGACGTCATCGTAGAGGCGGCCAGGGACCCCGAACTGGTGCGCTTCGCTCGCGAGCAGGGGGCGGCGGGGATCAACCTGGTGGGGCTGTGCTGCACTGGGAATGAGCTCCTCATGCGCAAGGGCGTGCCGATGGCTGGCAACCACCTGATGCAGGAGCTGATCATCATGACTGGCGCGCTGGAGGCGATGGTCGTCGACTACCAGTGCATCATGCCGTCGGTCACCGACGTCGCGAAGTGCTATCACACGCGCGTGATCTCGACGGCGGACAAGGCCAAGTTCCCAGGGGCCACACACATACCGTTCGATCCGCACCACGGGCTGGAGATCGGCAAGCAGATCGTGCGCCAGGCGATCGAGGCGTTCCCCGACCGCAATCCCGAGCGGGTACGCATCCCAGACGCACCGGTCTCCATGATGGCCGGCTTCTCGGTCGAGGCGATCCTGGCGGCCCTCGGCGGCACACCCGAGCCGCTCGTGGCGGCGATCAGGGACGGATCGGTCCGCGGTGCCGTGGGCGTCGTCGGCTGCAACAACCCGAAGATCGCGCAGGATTACGGCCACGTCACGCTCACCCGCCGGTTGATCGAGAACGACATCCTGGTCCTGGTGACCGGCTGCGCCGCCGTCGCCAACGGCAAGGCCGGCCAGATGATGCCCGAGGCCGCCGAGATGGCCGGGCCGGGCCTCCGGGCCGTCTGCCAGGCACTCGGCATCCCGCCTGTCCTCCACATGGGCTCGTGTGTCGACAACACGCGCATCCTGGTGCTCGCGGCCGCCCTGGCCACCCATCTCGGCGTGGACATCCAGCAGCTGCCCCTAGCCGGGGCCGCGCCGGAGTGGTACTCAGAGAAGGCCGTGGCCATCGGCGCCTATGTGGTCGCCAGCGGGATCACCACGGTGCTCGGCGTCCAGCCGCCGATCTTCGGCAGCCGCAACGTGGTCAACCTCCTGGCGGACGGGCTGGACGGAGTGGTCGGGGCGCGGTTCGCGGTCGAGCCCGATCCGGAGAAAGCCGCGCTGCTCATCCGTCGACACATCGAGACGAAGCGCAGAGCGCTCGGCCTTCCGTTCCTCGAGGTACCGTCCACGGTCACCGTGACGCCTGCACCGGTCACGGCATAGCACGGGCCGCGGTCCCGACCGTGAGCAAGACCCTGGGGCAGGACCCGTCCGCCGGGAGGGAGGTCGCACCGGCTGCGGCGGGTACAGCTGCGGCACGCCCCGGCTCGCCAGAGGCGGCGCGGATCGTCGTCACCGGCAAGGGGGGTGTGGGCAAGACGACGCTCACTGCCCTGCTCGCCCGCCTCTTGGCCCGCCGGGGCCTACGCATCTTAGCGGTGGACGGCGATGCCCAGATGAACCTCGGCTATGCCCTCGGTGTTCCGCTGCACGAGGCGGAAGCCATCGTCCCACTCAACCGTAACGCCGATTACATCGAGGAGAAAACCGGTGCCCGTCCCGGCGCTGGCTGGGGCCTCCTGTTGAGGCTCAACCCTGACGCCGAGGATGCCGTCGACCGGTTTGCGGTCCGCGCTCCGGATGGGGTGCAGCTGCTCACGATGGGCACGCTAAGCCAGGCCGCCGCGGGCTGTCTGTGCCCCGAGAACGAACTGCTGGGGGCGGCCATGAGCGCGATCGCGCTCCGCGAAGGCGAGCTGATCCTGCTCGACACGCAGGCCGGTGTGGAGCACTTCGGGCGCGCCTTGGCGCGCGGATTCGGCCAGGCGCTCATCGTCAGCGATCCCACCTTCAACGGTGTGGGGGTCGCGCTCCAGACGGCCCGCCTGGCAAGCCAGCTGGGCATACCGGCGCTCCATCTCGTCGTCAACCGGATACGCAGCGACGCCGACCTGATGCGGGCACGGGCATACCTGCGACGCTCGCCGGAAGTGCGTTTCACGTCCCTCCACGCCCTCCCCTACGACGATGTCGTGTTGGAGGCGGAGCCGTCCGTGGAGGCACTGCTCGACGGATCACGTTCGCCCTTCGCCGCGGCGGTGCAGCGGCTGGCTGCGGTCCTCCTGCCAGCCTGAGGGAAGGTGCACGATGCGGGTTGTGATCATTGGGACAGGCCCGGCCGGCATCACCGCGGCTGAGGCGCTCCGGGCGGCCGACCGGACGATCGACATCACTGTTGTTTCCGCGGAGCCGTACCCGCCCTATTCGCCACCCGCGCTGGCCGACCATTTCTTGACGGGTCGCAGCGATACGCTTTACTGGAAAGGCCACGACGTGTGCCAGCGGCTCTCGATCGAGGAGCGACGCGACGCGCGGGTCGTTGCCGTCGCACCTCATGCTCACCGGATCTCGCTCGCCGATGGCACGCAGCTGCCTTACGACCGCCTCTTGCTCGCCTCCGGGAGCCGCCTGTACGCGCCCATTCCGGGCAACGAGCTGGTGGGCGTTCATAACTTCAAGTCTTTGCGCGCGGCCGAGACGCTGATTGGACAGGTGCGCCGTGGCGAAGCTCATGAGGCAGCGATCGTGGGCGCCGGTTTCATTGGGGTGGAGATCGCCCTGCTGCTTGCCGACCTGGGCGTTGCCGTGACCGTCCTGGAACTGCGTGAACGCGTCATGCCGGGCATGCTCGACCAGGAGACTGCAGAGATCGTCCAAACCGTTCTGCGAGCGCGCGGGGTTCGTCTCCGACTGAGAACGGAGGTGACCGCGTTCGAGGGCGAGGAGCGCGCCGAGGGGGTA
>JAKAHU010000115.1 GCA_021825385.1 Chloroflexota bacterium
CCGTGCCAGCTCGACCCACTCGGCGATCGCCACCCGGGCCGGCGTCGTCGCGGAGTGTAGCACCTCGCCGATCGCCGTACGAAGCAAGGCGCGGTCGATTCGGGCCAGCTGGACGACCGGGTACTGAGGTGCGATCCGCTCGATCAGGGCGTCGATCGAGTCACGGTGCTCGACGACCGCCGCCACCAGAGCCCGGGCGAACGCGGCGGCCTCGGGGTCCGTCTCGCCCCCGGCCAGGTGGCGCTCGAGGATCGCCGGGGCGGTCCGTTGGCCGAACTCGGCCTCGAACACCGAGGCCAGGGCGAGGCGGCGACCGGCCCGCCGCGAGCGGGCATGGTCAGCTCCCGACACCGTCGAGGACGATCGTGATCGAGCCGGCCTCGAGCCCGAGCAGGCGTTCGATCGCGGCCGCCACGGCCGCCCGCACCTGACCGGCGACGGCCACCAGGTCGTGGCCGGGGCGGGCGACGAGCGTCAGGCGGACGTCGATCCGGCGCTCGCGCACCTCGACCCGGATCGGGCTGCCGATGAGCCAGCTCCGCCAGCGCGGCCCGCCCCGGCCCAGGCGCAGCACCCCGGGCACTTCCTCGGCCGCGAGCCGAACGATGTCGGCGACGACCCGGCGACCAACCTGGAGCTGCGGACCGCTCATGAGACTGCCTCCCCGCGGCGATGCTGGAACGTCTCGGCGATCAGGTCCGGGATCCGTGCCCGGGCGGCCGCGGCGCCGACGGCGACCGCGTACGAGATCATCCGCCGCCGCGCCCGGCCGTGGGTGATGATCACCGTCCCGCGGACCCCGAGCAGGGGCGAGCCGCCGAGCTTCTCGTAGTCGAACACGGCCCGGATCCGGTCGAGGCCCGGCTTCATCAGGGCATAGGCCAGCGGGCCACGCGGCGGGCGCCTGAACTCGGCCCGGAGGAGGTCGAAGATGAACGTCGAGAGCCCCTCGAAGAACTTGATCGTGACGTTGCCCAGGACCGCGTCGCAGACGACGACGTCGGCCAGGTGGTGGACGAGGTCCTTGCCCTCGACGTTGCCGATGAAGTTCAGGTCCGAGGCATCGAGCAGCTCGGTCGCGCGCTGGATCCGGGCATCGCCCTTGCCCTTCTCCTCACCGATCGACAGAAGCGCCACCCGGGGCTCGGCCACGCCGAGCACACGCTCGGCGAAGATCGCGCCCATGTGGGCGTACTGGAACAGGTTTGCCCCGGTCGAGTCCGGGTTCGCCCCGATGTCGAGCAGGACGAACGGGCCCGAGTCGGTGACCATCTGGACCGCCAGGGCCGGTCGGTCGACCCCCGGCGAGCGGCCCAGCCCGAGGACCGCGGCGGCCATCCCGGCCCCGGTGTGACCGGCGGTCACGACCGCATCGGCCTGGCCCCGCTTGACCAGGGCGGTGGCGACGACGATCGAGGCGTCCCGCTTCTCGCGCAGGGCGAGCGCGGGTGCCTCGTCCATGCCGATCACCTCGCCGGCCTCAACGAAGGTCACGCTCGCCGGCACGTCCCGCCCGGCGATCGCCCGGACGCGCTCCGTCCGCCCGACCAGGATGATCGTGTCACCCGGATGCTCCCGGGCGTAGAGCAGCGCGCCGGGCACGACCTCCTCCGGGCCGTGGTCGCCGCCCATCGCGTCGACCGCGACCCGGACGTTCCTCTCCTCCCCCGTGGTGCGGACGGAGCTCAGGTCCACCGGTTCAGGAGGCGGACTCTTCCGACGGCTTCTTCACCTCGATCGCGGCTCGTCCCGCGTAGTAACCGCAGGTCGGGCAAGCCCGGTGCGGCAGCTTGGACTCGTGGCAGTGCGGGCACTCCTCGAGCCGCGGGGTCGAGATCGCCAGGTGACTCCGTCGGTCGCCCTGGCGGGCGTGGGAGACCCTGCGCTTCGGTACACCCATCGTGCGTGATCCTCCGTTTGAGTGACGTTGATCGAGCGGTCCGCTCGAGGACCGCCGGCGGAAGCGTGATTGGGAACGGCCGGGCCGGGCAGTTGCACGAGCATCGGGCGGGGCCGACGGCGGAGTCTACCCCGGATCGCCGCCATCGTCGACCCGGAACCCCCGGAGCGCCTCCAGCCGGGCGTCGATCGCCTCCGGCCCGTGCTCGTGGCCGCCTTCGGCAAGCTCGCGGCCGCAGACGACGCACAGCCCGGGGCAGTCGATCCGGCAGAGCGGGGCGATCGGCTCGGCCAGCTGGATCGCCTCGCGCACGAGCGGCTCGAGCTCGAGCTCGTGATGGTCGGTCAGGCGTGGCAGGTCGGGCTCGGCGCCCGTGTCGAGGGCCAGCCCGGTCACCAGGTCGATGCTCGGCAGGACCTCCTCCTCGAGCATCAGCACGAGCGGCACCTCGATCTCGCGCAGGCAGCGGCTGCAGGTCATCGCCAGACTCGTCGTCAGCCGACCGGTCACGAGGATGCCCCGGTTCGTCCGGGCGACTCGGATGGCACCCTCGACCGGGTCGGCCTGGACGAGGTCCGGTCCGAGATCGAGGATGACCCCGGCGATCGCATAGCTGCGCGACGAACCGGGCGGTTCGCCAAGCAGGCCGGCGACGTTGTACGTGAGCAGCTCCTCCGCCAGCCCAGGCGTCACGGGCGCACCGGCCGTCGCACGCCCTCCGGCTCGTCCTCGTCCTCGTCCTCGTAGCGGGCGTCGTCTTCGGGAGCGCCCGTCGCGGCCTGGCGCAACGTGGCCCGCCGCTCGTCGAGCATCGCGATCCCCTTCTTGATGCTCTGGAGCGTCTGGACCAGGTCGCCCTCGAGGCCGATCAGGACCGAGGCGGCGTACTCGTCGGCACCGCGGCGGACCTCCTCCGCTTCCTGCTCGGCGAGCTCGACGATCCGCCGGCTCTCGTCCCGGGCAGCCTCGGTCAGGCCGCGCTCCTCGATCAGGAAGGCCGCCTGCTCCTGGGCCCGGGCGATGATCCGCTCGGCCTCGGCCTGGGCCTTCTCGATGATCCGCTCGCCCTCCGCGTTGATCCGCTTGGCGGCCCGAACCTCCTCCGGCACGGCGACCCGAAGCTGATCGATCAGATCGAGCGCGGCGGCCTGGTCGATCACGACGTTGCTCGTGAGGGGAAGCTTCTTGCCGTTGGCCAGGAGCGACTCGAGGCGCTCGACGAGGAAGATGATGTCGATCGGACCGCCCTCCGGGGCTGGGGCGCCGACGGCGGCGCAACTGACTGAGATTATCGCACCTCACCGGCCGGGCCAGAAGGCCGCAGCGCGGCCTGGAGGCGCTCGGCGGCGGGGGTGGGCACCATGCCCCTGACGTCGCCGCCGAAGAGGGCGATCTCCTTGACCAGGCTCGAGCTGACGTAGCTGTGCTCGAGGGCGGTCATGAAGAAGACCGTGTCGACCTCCGGGGCGAGCTTGCGGTTGTTGTGGGCGAGCTGGAGCTCGCTCTCGAAGTCGGAAATGGCCCGCAGACCGCGGACGATGAACCGTGCCCCGCGGGCCCGGCAGAAGTCGACCGTCAGGCCGTCGAAGGCCTCGACCGCGATCCGTCGGTCCGGGTCGATCGCCATCGCGTCGAGCGAGCGACGGATGACCGAGATCCGCTCCTCGACCCCCAGCAGGGGCGTCTTGCGCGGGTTGGCGAGGACGGCGATGATCAGCTGGTCGAACACGCCCGCGGCGCGCCGGACGACATCCAGGTGGCCGTGGGTGACCGGATCAAACGAGCCCGGGTAGACCGCGACACTCATGCGTCCTCCTGTTCGGACCGGACCAGTTCGGAGCGGTCCGGCGCCTCCGGCGACCGGCGGCGATAGAAGGTGAGGGCCGACTCACCGAACCGCCGCGTCCGGTCCGATGCTAGCAGCCCGATCGAGTCCGGCGGGCGGTCGCGCCAGAAGTGTTTGGCCACGACCCGTCCGTTCGGACGCACCAGCCGTCCGGCCCGCTCGTCGCCCAGTCGCCCGAGGACCTCGAGCAGCAGCTCCGGCTCGGCGTACGGGGGGTCGACCAGGACGAGGTCGAACGGACCGTCCTGGGCCGCCTGGCCGGCCAGGTAGGCCCGCACCTCGCTCCGGCGCACGATCGCCGAGTCCCCCGCCAGGCCGCACCGGCGCAGGTTCTCCTCGATCGTCCGGGCGGCGCGTGGCTCGCGCTCGACGAAGACCGCGGCCGCGGCGCCCCGGGAGAGCGCCTCGATCCCGCCCGCGCCGCTGCCGGCGAACAGGTCGAGGACGCGCGCCCCGGGCAGGTCCGGCTCGAGGATCGCGAAGAGCGCCTCCTTCACCCGGTCGGCGAGCGGTCGGGTGCCGCCACCGGGGGCGAGGAGCCGGCGGCCGGCCGCTCGTCCGGCGATCACCCGCCCGGCGTCGGCCATCAGGCGCCGCTGGCCGGTTCACCGGCCGCCACCCGGGCCAGCCAGCCGCGCTCGAGCTCGTGGGCCAGTCCGGCTCCGGCACCGGGCCGCAGCCGGCCGGCGGCGTCGAGGAGCGCCTCGGCGTGGCGGCGCGCCTCCCGTGCCAATCGACGATGGTCCTCGCGCTGGAGCGAGGCCACCCGCAGCCGGGGCAGACCGCTCTGGGCCAGGCCCAGGACGTCGCCCTCGCCGCGCAGCTCGAAGTCAGCCTCGGCCAGGGCGAAGCCGTCGGTCGTCTGCTCGACCGCCCGGAGCCTGGCCCAGCCGACCGTACCCTCGGCAACGTCCGAGACGAGGGCGCAGTAGGACTGGAGGTCGCTCCGCCCAACCCGCCCGCGCAGCTGGTGGAGCTGCGAGAGGCCGAACCGTTCCGCCGCCTCGATCACCATGACCGTCGCGCTGGGAACGTCGACCCCGACCTCGAGCACGGTCGTGCCGACGAGCACGTCCAGCTCGCCGTCGCGCAGCCGGACCAGCGCCGCATCGCGCTCCGCCGCCCGCATCCGGCCGTGGACGAGACCGACCCGGAGCGGCGCGAGGAGCTCGCGCAGCCGTTCCGCCTCCGCCGTGGCCGCGACGGCCGCCTCGTCCTCCGTCTCCTCGATCGCCGGCACGACGACGAACGTGCGGTGACCGGCCGCGGCCTCGGCCCGCACGAACGCCCACAGCCGGGCCAGCTCCGAGGAGCGCCGGATCGCCGTCCGGACCGCCAGCCGCCCCTCCGGTGGGGTGCGCAGGTCCGAGACGTCGAGGTCCGCGTAGAGGACCTGGCCGAGGGTCCGGGGGATCGGGGTCGCGGTCATCAGCAGGACGTGCGGGGTCCCGTCGGCGCCCTTGGCCTCGAGCTGAGCGCGCTGCTCGACCCCGAACCGATGCTGCTCGTCGATCACCGCCAGAGCCAGGCGAGCGAAGGCCACCCGCTCCTGGATCAGGGCGTGGGTGCCGATGACGACCTGGGCCTCACCGCCGGCAATCGCCGCCACGGCCGCCTTCGTCCCCTCGCCACCGAGTGAACCGGTGAGCAGGGTGACCTCCAGGCCGAGCCCGGCCAGCAGGTCGCGGAGCGTCGCCGCGTGCTGGCGGGCGAGCAGGTCGGTTGGGGCCAGGAGCGCACCCTGCTGGCCGGAGCGGGCGACGAGGGCGAGGGCGTACCCGGCAACCGCCGTCTTGCCCGAGCCGACGTCGCCCTGAAGGAGACGGAGCATCGGTTCGCCCGAGGCCAGGTCGGCCCGAATCGCGCTCATCGCGCCCTGCTGGTCCGGCGTCAGCTGGACCGGCCGGCCGTGCCGGCGCTGGAGGGTCCCCTCGATCGCCGCCCGGATCTCGTGATCGACGGCGTCGTCAACCCGGATCGACGCCGCGCGCGTCCGCTCGCGCTGGCGGCGGCGGGCGACCATCCCAACCTGGAGCGCGAGCAGCTCGTCGAAGGCCAGCCGGCGCAGCGCACCGTCACGCTCCTCGAACGTGGCCGGATAGTGGGCGGCCTCGATCGCCGCCGCGATCGGCGCCAGACCCTCGGCGGCGAGCAGGTCCCGGGGCAGGTACTCCGGGTAGTGACGGCCGGCCCGATCGAGGGCGGCCCGGATCACGGCCCGCAGCCGGGCCACGGTCAGGCCGGCCGTCAAGCGGTAGATCGGCACGATCCGGCCGGCGTGGAGGACGGCGCTCCCGTCGTCGGGACTGAACTCCGGGTTGTCGAAAACGAGCGCCCAGCCCCGTCGCTTCAGGCGCCCGCTGATCACGACCCAGTCGCCCTCGTGGAGCCGCCGTTCGATGTACCGCCGGCCGAACCAGGTCGCCTCGGCCTCCCCGCTGCCATCAGCGAGGAGCGCCGTCGTGCGCTGGACCCGGCGCCGGATCGTCTGCTCGACGCGCAGGCTGCGGACCTGGACCCGGGCGCTGACCGGCGTCCCCTCCTCGACCGCGGCCAGCTCGGCCAGGGTCCGGATCTCGCGCAGGTCCTCATAGCGCCGGGGCAGGTGGAAGAGGAGGTCGCGCACGGTCACGATCCCAAGCCGGGGCAGGATCCGGCCGAGGGTCGCCGCGCCGGGCAGGCCGCTCTGGGCGATCTCCCGGTCGAGGAGCTCGGCCGGCGACGGCGGCGGCGTGGGCTGGCGGCGGGGAGCGGCCGGACGAGCCACGCTACTCGGCGGCGACCAGGTACCGGTAGTGGGGCTGGCCGCCGTAGATGACCTCGACCTCGAGATCCGGGCGCCAGCCGGCGACGAGCTTCGCCATCGCCTCGGCCTCGGCGAGGTCCGCCCCGTCCCCGTAGTAGAGCGTGACCAGCTCATAGCCCGGCCGGAGGGTGGCCAGGGCGCCGAGCAGGGCTCGGCTCCGCTCGCTGTCCGCCGCCACCAGCCCGTCATCGGGATCGAGCACGATCGTCTGACCCTTCTTCACCTTGCGGCCCCCGATCTTCGCGTCGCGCACGGCATCCGTGACGAGCAGGGTCTGGATCGAGCGCGCCGCGCTGGTCATCAGGGCCACGTTCGCCGGTCCGTCGAGTGATGGGTCGAGGGCGAGCAGCGCCGCCAGCCCCTCGGCCGCATTCCGGGTCTCGATCACCCGGACCGGCAGGCGCGCCAGCGAAGCCACCTGGCGGGCGGCGAGGATGACGTTCGGGTTGTTGGGCAGCAGGAGGACCTCGTCAGCCTCGAGGGCGTCGATCGCGCCGAGCAGCTCGCCCGTGCTTGGATTCGCGGCCTGGCCGCCGCGCACGATCGCGGCCACCCCGTACGACTCGAAGATCGCCGCCAGCCCGTCACCGGCGGCGACCGCCACGACCGCCAGCCGGCGGTGCGCCGGCACGGCCGGTGCCGCGGGCCCCGGCGACGAGGCGGTGGATCGTCCGCTCCCGGCCGCCTCCGGTACCGGCGCCCCGGCCGGGCTCGGCGGCGCCTCCTCTCCCTCGCCGGTGAAGCGTGCCGCCCGGCTCTCCCGGACGTCATGGGCCTGCTGGTCGAGGTTCTCGACGCTGATCCGGCTCAGGACCCCGAGCGACAGCCCGAACGCGAGGACCTCGTCCGGTCGCTCACTGTGGACGTGGACCTTGACCCCACGCTGGTCACCGGCGACGAGGACCGACTCGCCGATCTGCCCGAGTCGCTCACGGATCGCGTCGACGTCGAGCGCCTGGCCGGGCCGGGGCTGGACGAGGAACATCGTCTCGTACCCGAACCCCTCGTCGGCCAGGGCCACGAGCGTCGACGGCCGGGCGGCCGGACGCGCTCCCGGGGCCTGGCCCGCCTCCGGCGCCCCGGCGGCGGCCGATGGCGCGGTTCCCCGGGCATAGCCGAGCGCTCCCTCCAGCAGCCGCAGGAGGCCCTGGCCGCCGGCGTCGACGACGCCCGCCTCGCGGAGGACCGGCAGGAGCGAAGGCGTGGCCGCGACCGCCGCCGCGGCCGCCTCGACCGCCGCCGCCAGGACGTGCTCGAGCTCGTTCTCACGCTCGGCCGCCAGCCGGGCCGCCGCCGCCGCCTCGCGGATCACGGTCAGGATCGTCCCCTCGACCGGCTGGCCGACCGCGGCGTAGGCCGTCTGGGTGCCGACGGTCAGGGCATGAGCCAGGTCGAGGGCGTTGAAGCGACGCTTGGCCGCCAGCCCGTCGGCGATCCCCCGCATGATCTGTGAGGCGATGACACCCGAGTTGCCCCGGGCACCCATGAGGGCCCCGAAACTGAGTGCGGCCGCCACGCGATCGACGCTGCCGGGATCGGTGCGCATCGCCTCGTCGAGCGCGGCCCGGACCGTGGCGACCATGTTCGACCCGGTGTCACCGTCCGGGACCGGGTAGACGTTCAGCGCATTGACCTCGTCGACGTGCGCCTCCAGGTTCGTCACCGCGGCCCGGAAGGTCTCGCGAAGCCCTGCCCCGTCGCAGGACCGGCGTGTCATCGGGTGGGGTCACCGCCGGCCTCGACCGCCGTCGCGACCACCTGCTCGACCGGCGTCGGCGCGTCGAGATCCTCATCGACGGGCGACCCGGCCGCCGGCGAGCCGACCTGGGGACCGGTCGGGACGACCGAGGCAGGGTCGTAGCGCATCCCCCCGACGTGGATCGTCAGCCGGTCGACCTCCCGTCCGATCGCCCGCCGGAGCGCATAGCGAACCGCGGAGTCGGCCTGGCGCGCGACCTCGGCCACCGGGACCCCATAGGCCACGGTCAGACGCAGCTCCAGCGCCAGGCCGTCCTGCAGCGAGACCCGGATCCCGGGCGCGACGAGCCCGAGCCAGCCCAGCAGGCGCTCGGCCGGGCTGGCGCAGGCGAACCCGGTCACGCCGTAGCTCCCGGCCACGGCGGGGCGGATGATGTCGACGAGGGCGCGCCGGGTGACGAGGGAACGGCCGGGCACGCGGCGCTCGGTCATCGGGAGGATTCCTCGTGCTGTGGTCGAGCTGGCCGCTGGCACGACCGGGCGGTCGGGCGGCCGTCCGGTGGGTCCGGACCGGTGTGTTATCATACGCCTCCGCTCGGGCCGGCCAATGGCTCGACGCATCCTTCCTGCAGATCCCGAGGACAACCGATGGCTCGTGCCTGTGCCGTGTGCGGCAAGGAATCGATGGGCGGCTTCAATCCCCAGTCGTCGGGGATGAACCGGGTGCGCGCCCACCGGCGCTACCAGCCGAACCTCCAGCCGCTCCTGATCACCCGCGACGGGGCCAGCCAGCGCGTGCGCGTGTGCACCCGCTGCCGGCGTACGCTCGGCAAGTCCGCCCGCTGACCGGCTCGCCGGACCCCACCGTCCGGCGGCCCACCGATCGCCCCGCTCAAGCCGGGGCGGCCGTGTCGAGCCAGATCGTGAACGGACCCGCGTTCACCAGCTCGACCTCCATCTCCGCTCCGAACCGGCCCCGTGCGACCCGGACGCCGTGCGCCGCCAGAGCGTCGCAGAACACCTCGTAGAGCGCCTCCGCCTGGGCCGGCGGGGCGGCCCAGGTGAAGCCCGGCCGGCGACCGCGCCGGGTGTCGGCGAAGAGCGTGAACTGGCTGACCACGAGGGCCTCACCCCCCACCTCGAGCAGGGAACGGTTCGTCCGGCCGGCCTGGTCAGGGAAGATCCGCAACTCGGCGATCTTGCGCGCCAGGTCAACGGCCAGCTCCGGGACATCGGTCGGCCCGACGCCGAGCAGGATCAGCAGGCCCGGCCCGATCCGTCCGATCGGCTGGCCGGCAACCCGGACCTCCGCCCGTGAGACGCGCTGGAGGAGCGCTCGCATGGGCGCTCAGCCCCGCTCGGCGGGCAGGCGCTCGCCCCGCTCGGCGGGCAGGCGCTCGCCCCGCTCGGCGCGCAGGCGCTCGCGCCAGGCCTCGGCCTCGGCGAGATACCGTTCGCGGGCCTGGGCATGGCGCTCGGTCGTCAGCGCCTCGGCGGTCGCGGGGACCTTCACCTCGTAGTCGCGGATCCCGTCGGGATTGATCTGGCCGTCACCGCGGAGCATCAGGACCGGGATCCCCCCCGCCTCGATCTCGTTCATGAACCGGCGGGCAAAGACCTTCGGCAGCTGCACGAAGGTGACCCAGTTGTCGCGCGGGATCGGCGGCCGGCCGGCGTTCAGCTGGTACTGGAAGCCCTCGTCGGCGAGCGCCTTGATCAGCCGGATCTCGCGGCCCATGTCATGGCCCTTGGCGAACAGGGCCGAGCCGACGACGAGGATGTCGGCCCCCAGCCCGCCGACGAGCTCGGCCGTCTCGCGGTTGACACCTCCGTCGACGTGGACCTCGCCTCCAACCGCCTTGTGACGGAGCAGATCGCGGGCCGGGAGCAGCTTCTGGGCCGCGTCCCGCATGAACGACTGGCCGCCGAAACCCGGCTCGACGGTCATGACCATGACGATGTCGAGCAGCTCGCGGTAGGGCTCGAGGGCGCTCAGCGGGGTCGCCGGCTTGACCGCCAGCCCGGCCGCCCGCCCGGCGGCCCGGATCGCCCGAAGGGTCGGCTCGATCGGCTCCTCGATCTCGACATGGATCGTGACCGAGTCACAGCCGGCGTCGAGGAACTGGTCGATGTACCGGCCCGGCTCGCTGATCATCAGGTGGGCATCGAAGGGCACCCGGGTGACGCGACGGAGGGCCTTGATCGTCCGCGGTCCGAAGGTCAGGTTGGGCACGAAGTGGCCGTCCATGACGTCGAGGTGGATCCGGTCGGCACCGGCCTTGACGACCCGCCGGACCTCGTGGCCCAGGTTTGCGAAATCAGCGTCGAGGATGCTCGCCGCGAGCCGCGCCCGCCCGGTCCCCATGGCCGACCTACTCCCCCACCCCGGCCTCGAGCGGCTCGCGGCTGCGCTCGCCGCGCAGGGCGGCCAGGCTGGCGGCCACGATCCGCTCCCGGCGACGGGCGACGACCGGCGCCGACGGTTCGCCGGCCCGCTCGGCGGCCAGCTGCCCACACGCGGCCCCGATCTCCTGGCCCCGGTTGCGCCGGATCGTGACCGGGATCCCGGCCGCCCGGAGCTGCTCGGCGAAGCGCTCGACGACCGGCAGGGGGCTGGCCGTCCAGGGCGTGTGGGCGACCGGGTTCATCGGGATCAGGTTGACGTGGGCCAGCTCACCCCGCAGGAGCGCGGCCAGGGCCCGCGCGTCCTCGTCGGTGTCGTTCACGCCGGAGATCATCGTGTACTCGTACGAGACGCGACGTCCCGTGGCGCGGGCGTGGTC
>JAKAHU010000116.1 GCA_021825385.1 Chloroflexota bacterium
GGGTGACCCTCAGGAGCTACATTCCGTTCGGGCCGTTCCTGATCGTCGGCGCGATCTGGGGGATCCTCGTCCGGACCTAGGAGCCGGGCCGTCCGGGGATCGGGTCGCGCCGGACCGGGTCGCGGCCCGCGTCGCGCCGGACCGGGTCGCGGCCGCCAACGACCTCCTCCTCTAACGGTACCGGCCGCTCGCCGGACGATCGAGTGGCTTGCCCATCCGGTGCGTCACCGGCAGGCTGACCAGGCGAGGTATCATGCGCGCGATGCCGGAGTCGTCCTGAGGCAGGTGCCCGCGGAAGGACGGCGACTCACCGGCGGGCGTAGCCGCACCCGCGCTCGGCGCGCGAACGGAGCTTGCTCGCACGATGACGACGCCACAGTGATCCGCCGCCTCCAGCCCGACCGCCGACCGTCGGCCGGATCGGCGCGGCCTCACCGCCGCCGCCTGATCGGCCTGATCGCCCTGCTCGTCCTCCTGCCGCTCGTCGGCGGTCTATCGAGCGTGCCCCGCGCCAGCGGTGACGAGCTCTCGGACGCGATCGCCCGCCAGAAGGCGCTCGCGGCCAGGATCGCCGCCCAGAAGAAGCAGATCGTCCAGCTCAACGCGCTCCAGGCCGATCTCAAGGTCCAGATCGCCAGCACGAACACCGCCCTGGCCGGGATCAACGCCGACCTGACCGTCGTCCGCGGGCGGATCGCCAAACTCGGCGACCAGATCGCGGTGGTCAAAGCGGACTACCTCGACCTGGTCGCCCAGCTGGCCGACCTCGACCGACAGCTCGCCTCGATCCAGGCCCAGGAGGCGGAGAAGGCGGCCGATCTCTCGGAGCGCCGGGCGATCCTTGCCAACCGCCTGCGGGCCGCCTACGCGGCCGAGCGAACGAGCCTGCTCGAGACGATCCTCTCGGCCGGCTCGTTCGCCGACGTGCTCACCGAGGTCGGCAACCTGATGGACTTCAGCCAGCAGGACCGGCTCCTCGCCGAGCAGATCGCCCGTGACCAGGAGACGCTCGCCGCGCTCCGCGTGTCGGTGACCGAGACGCGCACCCAGACCGACGCCCTGCGGGTGGAGACGGCCCGCCAACGCAAGCAGCTCGCCGACCGGATCGGTGAGCTGAAGAGCGCCCGCGACGAGCTCGCCCGGCTGGAGGCGGAGACCGCCCGGCGGCTGGCGATCCAGCGGGCGAACTTCAACAAGCTCGCCCGCAACGAGGCCGCGCTGACCCGGGCCATCCAGCAGGATCAGGCCGCCCAGGCGGCCCTCAAGAAGAAGATCGACGCCCTCGTCGCCCGCCAGCGACAGGCGGGCAACATTCCGTCGCAGTACAACGGGACGCTCAGCTGGCCGCTGGCCGGCAGCATCACCCAGGAGTTCGGCTGCACCGGCTTCCCCTGGGAGCCGCCCCGCGGCAGCTGCGCCCACTTCCACGGGGGGATCGACATCGCGGCCGACATGTACACCCCGATTCGTGCCGCGGGCGACGGGAGGGTCCTGTTCGCCGGCCCGAACCCGTACGATCCCTACCCCAAGGCCTGGATCGTGATCATCGCCCACTCCCAGAACCTGGTCACCTGGTACGCGCACATCGACAATGCGACCCGCCCGCCGGTGGTGCGCCCGGGCGACCTCGTCCGGAAGGGTGACATCATCGCCTACGTGGGCATGACCGGCCGGACCACCGGGCCCCACGTCCACTGGGGCGTGGAGTTGAACGACGAGTTCGTGAATCCGCGCCTGTTCCTCTGATGTTGGGCGCTCACCCACCGTTCACCGGCCGTTGACCGCGCCGGGACCGGCGCGTGCTAGCATCGACCCCACGAGGACTCTCGTCCCGCGTCGGGAGAACGTGACCCAGGGTGCCGAACAGGAGGGGTCTGGTGAAACGAACGATGGCGGTGATCCTCGCCGGCGGCGAGGGCGAGCGATTGTCCATCCTCTCGTCCGTGCGCGCCAAGCCGGCGGTTCCGTTCGGTGGCAAGTATCGGATCATCGACTTCGTGCTCAGCAACTGCGTGAACTCCGAGGTCGACAACGTCATCGTCCTGACCCAGTACGCGCCACGCTCGCTCGCGGACCACATCGGCCTCGGCCGGCCGTGGGATCTCGACCGGACCCGGGGCGGCGTCCGTCTGCTCCAGCCCTACCTCGCCCGCGGTCGTGTCGCCGAGTGGTACCGGGGTACCGCCGACGCCGTGCTCCAGAACATGAACGTGATCGAGCACGCCCCCGGCGAGACCGTCCTCATCCTGGCCGGTGACCACATCTACAAGATGGACTACGGGCCGTTCGTGGCCGCCCATCGCCGGAAGCGCGCCGACGTCACGGTCGCCGTCCGCCGGGTGCCGCTCGCCGACGCGACGCGGATGGGGATCCTGGCCATGGACGAGACCGGCCGGGTGACCGAGTGGCAGGAGAAGCCGAAGCAACCCAAGAGCGATCTGGCGAGCATGGGCGTCTACGTCTTCTCCAAGCGGGCCCTGCGCCGCTGGCTGAGCGAGGATCGGCCCGACTTCGGCGCCGACGTCATCCCGGCCATGCTCCAGGGCGGAGCGCGGGTCTTCGGCTATCGCTTCGATGGCTATTGGCAGGACGTCGGCACGATCCAGTCGTACTGGGAGGCGAACATGGACCTCCTCGAGGATGTCCCCGAGCTCGACCTGTACGATCGCGAGTGGCTGATCCACACCCGGTCCGAGGAGCGGGCGCCGGCCAAGATCGGCCCGACCGCCCAGGTTCACCGGAGCCTCGTCTCGCACGGTTGCCTGATCGACGGGACGGTCGTCAACTCGGTCCTCTCGCCCGGGGTTCGGGTGGAGGTTGGCGCCGTCGTCCGCGATTCGATCGTCATGTTCGACTCGGTGATCCGGGCCGGCGCGGTCGTCGACCGCTCGATCCTCGACAAGGAGGTGACGGTTGGACCGAGCGCGATCGTCGGCGAGGGCACGGACCTGACGATCCCGAACAAGCTCGAGCCGAACCGGCTCCACACCGGGATCACGGTCGTCGGCAAGCGGGCGGTCATCCCCCGCGGGGTTCGGATCGGGCGGAACGTGAAGATCGGCGGTGACGTCCGGGCGACCGACTTCCCGCGCCGGGTGATCCCGAGCGGCGAGACGGTCGAGCGCCGCGAGGAGCCGCCGCGCCGCCGACGCGGTGGCTCGACAGCTGCCGGATCCACGTCCGGGCCGGCTGCCGCCGAGCCGGCTCCGGTGCGCCGGCAGGCCGTTTCCAGCTAGCCGGCCGTCGTCCGGGCGGCCACCCGGCGGGGGCGCTCCGGCGCTCCCGGGCTAGACTGCGCCCTGATGTCAGCCGTCGATCCGCCATTCACCGACCCGCCCCACGCCGTCGCGTCCGCGGTCGACGTCGAGCGCTGGCTGGCCGAGCTCGGCGTCGGTCCGGAGCGGCGGGTCGAGCGCGATGCCGTTGTCTCATGGGACCTCGAGCTCGACGGCCGGCGCCGGTTCGGGATCCCCGTCACGCTCATCCTCGATCCTTCCCTGGCCCTGATCATCTGGGTCCACTTCGCGCCGCCGATCGGCGACTCATTCCGCGTCTCGTATCGCAAGCTCCTGCGATGGAACGACGAGTTCCCGTTCGTGAAGTTCGCGATTGCGCCCGATGAGCGCCCGATCCTGACAGCCGAGATCCCGATCGCCAGGCTCGATCGCGACGAGCTGGGCCTGGCCCTGGCGCGGGTGCTCGCAACCTGCGACCGGCTGCTCGAGGCCTCGGCGGCGTGGCTCTGGTACGACGGGCGGATCCCGCCCCAGGACGGCCGGACAAGTCGCCAGGCCGCCCTGCTGGACCGCTACGCCGATCGTTTGGCGGAGCTCATCGAGCCGTGATCCGGCCGTCCCGGCGTCTGCTGGGGGCGATCGTCCTGGCCGCGGGGCTGCTCGTCGCGCCGGGCGGGCTGTTTCCGGCTGAGGGTTCTCTACCAGCCGGGATCGCCATCCCCGGTGGCCTCCCGTTTGGCGTCGCGCCGGTTCGGGCCGCGACGTCCGGCCTGACCCTGGTCAGCGATGCCCGGTACGTCGTCCAGCCGGAGAAGGCCCGGGTCCATGTCATCGTCGACCTGACGGCCACGAATCGGCGGCCCGACACGACGACCCGCCGCTTCTACTACCGGGACGCCTACCTCGCCGTGCTGCCCGGGACGACCGGCTTCAGGGTCACCGCCGAGGGGGCGACGCCGTCGGTCCGGGTCCGCTCGAAGACCCGCACCTACACGATCCTCGCGATCACGTTCGGGACGGACCTCTATGCCGGCCAGAGCCTGAACCTGCGCCTCCAGTTCGACCTTCCGGATCCGGGCGGGGCGGTTGCCCGGGAGGTCCGGATCGGGCCGAGCCTGGTCACGTTTCCGGTCTGGGCGTTCGCCTCGGACGGGACGTCGGGCAGCTCGGTGACGGTCATCTTCCCGCCCGGCTACGTGGTCCAGGTGCTGTCGGGGACGCTGCCGCCGCCGGCGACCACGGCCAACGGCTCGACGGTCCTGCGCACCGGGCCGCTCGACCGGCCGCTTGAGTTCTACGCCTACCTGAGCGCCGACCGTCCCGCCACGCTCGTCTCGAGCACGGTTCGGACGACCGTCGGCGATGTGCCGGTCGAGCTGACCCTCCGGCGCTGGGCGGAGGACCCGGGCTGGGCCAGCCGGGTCGGCGAGCTGTTCCGGCGCGGGCTGCCCAACCTGGGCGCGGCGATCGGACTGCCCCTGGCGAGCGGAGGGCCGCTGGTCGTCGAGGAGTCGGCGAGCCGGACGATCGGGGGCTATGCCGGGCTGTTCGACCCCCGAACCAGGACGATCCAGGTCGCCTACTACGCGGACCCGTTCGTCGTCCTCCACGAGGCGGCCCACGCCTGGTTCAACGGGCGCCTGCTGGCCGATCGCTGGGCGAACGAGGCGTTCGCCTCGTACTACGCGGCCGAAGCCGCCGACGCCCTCGGCGTGACCGCCCGACCGGCCCGCCTGACGGCGAAGCTGGAGCAAGCGCGCATCCCCCTCAACGCCTGGGGAGCCGTGGGACGCGAGGCCCCGGAGGTCGAGGATTTCGGCTACGCGGCCGCGCTCGAGCTCGCGATCCGGATCGGCGAGCGAGCCGGCCCGGGCAGCCTCCGGGCGGTGTGGGCGGCCGCCGCGAGCGGGCAGGCCGCCTACCAGCCGGTCGACCCGACCCGGCCCCGTGAGCCGGGTGCCGGCGGACCGCCCGACTGGCGCGGGCTCCTCGACCTGCTCGAGGAGCGGACGGGGGTCGAGTTCGCCGACCTGTGGGCGAGCTGGGTCGTCCGCCCCCAGGAGGCGGCGCTGCTCGACGAGCGGGCGGCGGCCCGCCGGACCTACCAGGCGACGATCCGGGCCGCCGGCGGCTGGGAGCTCTCGCCGCTCATCCGGCGCGCCATGGACGCCTGGCGCTACGACCTCGCGGAGCAGCTCCTGGCCCAGGCGAACGCCGTCCTGGCGGCCCGTGGGTCGCTCGAACAGGCGGCCCGCACGGCCGGCCTGAGCTTGCCCTCGAACGTGCGCGACGCGTTCGAGGGCGATGCCGGCCCGGGCGCCGCTCTGGCCGAGGTCCAGGCCGAGCTGGCGGCGATCAGCGAGATCACCGCGGCCGAGGCGCTCGGGGAACGCACCAGGGATGCGCTCGAGACGATCGGGCTGGCCGGCCGGGAGCCGGACGGCGAACTCGTCGCGGCAAGGGCGGCCTTCGCGGCCGGCGACGTCGAGGGTGCGATCGCCCGGGCCCAGGCGGCCCGGAGCACCTGGCTCGGCGCGGCGGATGCCGGGCGAACCCGGCTGATCGGCGGTCTGCTCGCCCTGATCGTCGTCCTTGGCTCGATCATCCTCGCCGTCGGAGGGCTGGCCGGTCGTCGTCGCCGCCCCGGCGGCGGGGCCGGCGAGCCCGGGCGGTACGCTACACTGCCGGGCACAGCCGCCGGCGATCGGACGGAGCCGGGGCCGGGTGCGCCCGGAGATGGCGATCCGGACGGCCCCTGACCCCGGCCGGGCCACGGGACACGGTCGCCCGCCGCTGCCGGAGGGCAACGCAGAGAGGAGATCTTGAGGTGACGACGTCGAGCCTCGCCGGGATCCGATGGAGGCGAGGTCGCTGATGGGCTCGCTCCGGCTGCGGCCGTCACACGAGATCCTGTCCGGCGAGTCCGCCGACGTCTACTTCGCCCGCGCCGAGCGGATCCTCGAGCGCGAGGGGCTCGACCCGGTCGTGGTCATGGAGGTCTTCAGCCGCGAGTCGGGCGTCCTGTGCGGGATCGACGAGGCGAAGAACCTGCTCGCCCACGTCCTGGCCGACGCCGACCCGGCCGACGTCGCGGTCGAGGCGCTCGATGACGGCGACACGTTCGAATCGAAGGAGATCGTCCTGCGCATTCAGGCCCGCTATCGCCAGTTCGGCCTGTACGAGACGGCCTACCTGGGGATGCTCGCCCAGTCGACCGGCTGGGCGACCGCGGCTCGGGAGTGCGTCGAGGCGGCCGCACCGCAGCCGGTGATCAGCTTCGGCGCCCGCCACGTCCATCCCGACGTCACCGACGTCCTCGACTACGCCGCGATCGTCGGTGGCTGTGTCGGCGCCTCGACCCCGGCCGGGGCGCGCCTGGCCGGGCTGCGCCCGACCGGCACGATGCCCCACTCGCTCGTGCTCATCTTCGGCGACACCGTCGAGGCGGCGCTCGCCTTCGATCGCGACCTGGAGCCGGACGTGCCCCGGATCGTGCTCGTCGACACGTTCAAGGACGAGGCCGAGGAGGCGCTCCGGGTGGCTCGCGCCCTCGGCGACAAGCTCTACGGGATCCGCCTCGACACGCCCGTCGAGCGCGGCCGGGTCACCCCGGACCTGGTGACCGAGGTCCGGGCGCGGCTCGACCAGGCCGGCTTCCGGGAGGTGAAGATCGTCGTCTCGGGCGGGCTGTCACCCGACCGGATCCGCTACTTCAAGGAGC
Source organism: Chloroflexota bacterium (assembly GCA_021825385.1). Taxonomy (GTDB): domain Bacteria; phylum Chloroflexota; class Limnocylindria; order Limnocylindrales; family CSP1-4; genus JAKAHU01. The sequence continues at coordinate 6,958 of JAKAHU010000116.1, forward strand.
ACGACGCCCCGGTCGATTCGTTCGCCGTCGGCTCCTACATCAGCGGGGCGGCCCCGATCGACTTCACCGCCGACATCAAGGAGATCGACGGACGCCCGATCGCCAAGCGCGGCCGGATCCCCGGCCGGACTCCCAGCCCCCGCCTGCGCCCGGTCGACCTGGCGAGCTGGCGCGAGCTGCCGGAGGGCCGCTCGGGCTGATCCCCGACCGGGAGAGGGATCGCCGCGGCTCCCCGGCCAGCTCCCGCTCCGGTCGATCCGTGGCAACCAGGGGTCGGTTCCGGCACGGACCAGGCCATCCGTGCGACCATCCGGACATGGATCACGGCTCAGGTCAGGATTCTGGCCACGACGCGGCGTCTCACGGGTGGGATGCCGGCGAGTTTGTCGACCCGGCCGCCGAGTCGCGCGAGGGGGCGTACGCGCTCCTCCGGCGCGGCGAGGCGCTGATGCGCGGGCGCCATCATGCCCAGGCCTCGATCGTCCTCGAGCGGGCCGCCCGGATCGAGCCGGGCAAGGGATCGATCCTCGAGGCGCTCGGACGCGCCTACTACAACAGCGGCCAGCACGAGCGCTCGGCCGCGACGTTCGGCGCCCTGCTCGAGATCGATCCTTCGGCCCACTACGCCCACTTCGGGCTCGGCCAGAGCCTGAAGCACCTTGGCCGTTTGCGCGAGGCCCGGACCCACCTGCGCCTGGCGGTCGCGCTCAGCCCGGGCAGCCGGCTCTATCGTGGCGCGCTCGACCGCCTGCCGGATCCGGACGACTGAACGACTCCGGCCCGGGTGCCCGAGACCGGACGGCGGAGCGGCGGGAGGGCGGTCCGGTCAGGCGGTGCCGGCCGCCTTGAGGCGGGCGAGCCAGAGCAGGCCGACGATCGACTTCCCGTCGGCGATCTCGCCGCTGCCGACCGCCGCGACCGCCTCCTGCCAGGGGAGCCGGACGAGCTCGAGCCACTCGTCGTCGTCGGGACCGAGGCGGTTCTCGTGGGCCGGGCGGAGTTCGGTCGCCAGGTAGAGGTGCATCAGCTCGGTGGCGAACCCGGGCGCCGTCCAGAAGCTCGTCAGGTGGCGCCAGCGGCCGGCCCGCTGGCCGGTTTCCTCCTCGAGCTCACGCGGCGCGGCGAGGGCATGGTCCTCGATCGCCCCGGTCGCCGGATCGACGTCGAGCGTCCCGGCCGGGATCTCGAGCAACGCCCGCCCGGCGGCCGTCCGCCACTGGCGAACGAGGAGGACCCGATCGTCCGGGTCGAGGGCCACGATCGCGACCGCGCCCGGGTGGCCGCAGATCTCGCGCGTGGCGCGCGTCCCGTCGGCCCGCTCGACCGTGTCGACCCGGAACGTCAGGTAGCGGCCGCGATGGATGATTCGGGACTCGACGACCGTCTCCCGCAGGTCATCGCCGGCCGACGGGTCGGCTCCCGTCGGGTCGTCGTCCCCGGGCGTGCCCCGAGCCGGGGACACCTCAGGCCGGGGACGCGCCGTTGCGCGCCAGCGAAAGGCCGGACTCCGGGTCGAACAGGTGGAGTTTCTCGAGCGGCAGAACGAGCGTCAGCTGGTCGCCCGGGCGGACCCGGTGGGCGGCACTGACCACGGCCACGAGGTCCGCGCCTCCGATGACGACGTGGAGCAGCTCCTCGTTGCCCAGGTATTCGACGACGTCGGCCCGGGCCGGGAGCGCGGCCACGTTCGGGCCAGGTTCGCCGATGTCGAGGTGCTCGGGCCGGAAGCCGGCGATCACCCGGCGTCCCGAGGTCGGGCCGACCGAGGCGCGGAACCGGGCCGGGAGCGGGATGCTCAGCCCGGGGGCCTCGAGTGTCGCCGTCTCCCCGCTGCCGGTCACGGTCGTCTCGACGAAGTTCATCGCCGGGCTGCCGATGAAGCCGGCCACGAACTGGTTGATCGGGTGGTCATAGAGCTCCTGCGGCACGCCCACCTGCTGGAGCTTGGCCTGGCTCATGACCGCGATCCGCTGGCCCATCGTCATCGCCTCGACCTGGTCGTGGGTGACGTACACGACGGTCGTCTTCAGCCGCTGGTGGAGGCGGGCGATCTCGGCCCGGGTCTGGACCCGCAGCTTCGCGTCCAGGTTCGAGAGCGGCTCGTCCATCAGGAAGACCGCCGGCTCGCGCACGATCGCCCGGCCCAGGGCGACGCGCTGACGCTGGCCACCGGAGAGCTCCTTCGGCTTGCGGTCGAGGTAGGCCCCGAGGTCGAGGATCGCGGCCGCCTGGTTGACCCGCTTCTCGATCTGGTCCTTGGGGACCTTGCGCAGCTTGAGACCGAAGGCGAGGTTGTCGCGCACGGTCATGTGCGGGTAGAGGGCGTAGCTCTGGAAGACCATCGCGATGTCGCGGTCCTTGGGGGCGACGTCGTTGACGACCCGGTCACCGATCCGCAGGGTCCCTTCGGTGATCTCCTCGAGCCCGGCGATCATGCGCAGGCTCGTCGTCTTGCCGCACCCGGACGGCCCGACGAGGACCATGAACTCGCCGTCCCGAATCTCGAGATCGAGATCGTCGACGGCGATGACATCGCCGTATTTCTTGGTGACATGCTCGAACGTGACGGTCGCCATCGATCTCCGCTCCTGCCGCAGGTTCGGTCAACGCGGGCCCTTGCATCCGGCCGGGCAAGCGGACTCGGACGGACCCCATACGCGACGCGTCTCGCGGTCGAGCCATCCTAGCACCCGGATCTGCCGCTGTTCGTCACCCTCGGGCCCGGTCGCGCGTCGTCAGGGTTGGCGATGACGCGGCGACTGGAGTGGCGTATCGTCAGGCCCGAGCGGGCCGGCCACCGATCGCCGGCCCGAGGCGACGCGGGAGCAAGGAGGCGTGATGCGCGTGAGCGTCAAGTCCGGGCCCGGCCCCGGCCGCAAGCACCCCAGGTCCCGGCGCTCGGTGAGCCGCCCGGCGTTGCGGGCCACGGCCGGCCTCCTGCTCGCGCTGTCACTGGCCGGTTGCGGCAGCGCGGCGACGCCGAGCCCGAGCCCGAGCCCGTCCCCGTCGCCGACGGTCGAGCTGCTGCCGACCGTGGCCCCAACGAGCGAGCCGACGCCGACCGCCACGGCCCCGACGACGACGATCTACGTCGTCAAGAAGGGGGACACCCTGATCGGGATCGCCAACCGGTTCAAGATCACGCTCAAGGCGCTCCGGGCTGCGAACCCAGAGGTCACCGACCCGACGAAGCTGCAGATCGGCCAGAAGCTGGTGATCCCGGCACCCTGAGCGGCGGCCCGGATCCCGCGCCGGCAGGACCGCGCGACCGGGGAGCCGCGCCCCGAGCAGTCTGTGCGTCGGTCGCTGGCGCTCTCTGTCGGTCGACTCGCGCGGCTGGTGGGGTGGCCTACGGGGCTCGAACCCGTAACCTTCGGAGCCACAATCCGATGCTCTGCCGGTTGAGCTAAGGCCACCACGGGCCCGGTCACAGGATGGCTCGGCGAGAGCTGTGGACGCGGGCGACGGGAGTATAACCGGTCGGCGCGGGTCGGCCGGCCGGCCGCCGGTTCGGGACCGGGACGGGGAGGGTAGGGGACGCGGCAGAGCGGACCCGGCGACCGCGGCCCGGGTGGGCTCGGCCCCTGCTCACCGCCCCTCGGTACTACGGTCAGGTGCCGGCCCGGGACCATCGCGCGAGAGATTCCCGCGTCACCTGGACCTACGGTTCATCACGGAACAGGCGGTGGCCCCGCACCCGGGCCGTCCCTGGACCAGTTCACGAACCGTACCCAGGAACGATGCCCGTGGCCCCGACGGCAACCCTGACCCCAACGGCGCCTGCGACCGCGCTCTCGCCGGCGACCGCGAACCTGGCCCAGCCCGATCCGGGCCGCTCCGCTTCCGGCCGCACCGGCCGCGCCCGAAGGCGCAGCCCGCTCGCCCTCGCCCTCGTCCTCGCCCTGTCCGCGGTCGGGACGCTGGCCTTCCCCTCGGCCGTGCTCGGCTGGGAGGCGGGGACGTTCTCGCCGGCCTCGGAGAGCGAGCTCTTCACGCTCACCAACCAGGCCCGGGCGGCCGCCGGCCTAAAGCCGCTGAAGA
>JAKAHU010000117.1 GCA_021825385.1 Chloroflexota bacterium
AGCATCCGGCGCCACGCACGTGAGGCTGGGATCAGGGCGGGCCGGCCAGGAGGCGGGCCCGGCGCTTCGCCCGGCGCTTCGTTGTCCGCGTCGCCGGGCGCTATGTGCCCCGCCACGCCGGGCGCTATGTGCCCCGCCACGCCGGGCGCTCTAAGGGGCCTTCGGGTCGGCGAAGCGGCAGCGGGGGGCGAGCGGGCAGCGCTCGCACTCGGGACGCCGGGCGTGGCACACCAGGCGACCGTGGCGGATCAGGTTGACGTGCGCCTCGTAGACCTGGTCGGGCTCGAGCGGTTCGAGCAGGGTGAGGAAGATCTCGTGGGCTTCGTCGGCGGTGGCCGTCGCCGGGATCAGGCCGATCCGCTTCGAGACCCGCTCGACGTGACGGTCGACCGGCATCAACGGCATCCCGAAGCTCATCAGGAGCAGGACCGAGGCGGTCTTCCGGCCGATCCCGTCGATCCGGGTCAGCCAGTCCCGAGCCTCGAGGGGTGGCAGCTCGGCCAGGAACTCGAGCCCGTAGTCGCCGCGAGCCTCGCGGATCGTGCGGAGGGTCGCCTGGATCCGAGGCGCCTTCTGGGCGGCGAGCCCACCTGGCCGGATCGCCTCGACGAGCTGATCGAGTGGTGCGCGCTCGACCGCCGACCAGTCCGGCGGCGGCGCCGTCGACAGGCCGGTTCCGCCCCAGCCGGGCCCCGGTCGGTGGACCTCCGGCGGTCGGTCCGAGGGGAATGCTCGGCGCAACGACTCGAACGCCCGCTCGGCGTTCAGGTCGGCGCTGTTCTGGGAGAGGATCGTCAGGACGAGCTCGCTCGTCGGGTCGAGGCGGCGCTCCCACGTCGGATGGCCATGGACCGTGGCCAGCCCGGCCAGGACATCGGCGACGAGTCCCGGCCGGGTCCGCTCGAGTCGGCGCACCCAGCCGCGGATGGGTTGATGGCGATGGCGTTTTCGGGGCGACCCGGGCGCGGTCGGCCGACGAGCCGGCGGCCGGGACCGCGCTGGGATCGACTGCCTGAGTGACGGCGAGGACGGTGTCCGGCCGGCGCCCGGGCTCGGCCGCCCGGATGCCGGTGGAGCTGGCCGGGACGGCGGTGGAGCCGGCCGCCCGGATGCCGGTGGAGCGGGTGCCTGGCCCGCGGGTGGAGCGCCGTCGAGAGCAGAACGGGTGTCAGACGTCCTGGCCGCGTCGAGGCCGGCCTCGGGAGGCGTGGCGGCAGGGTCGGGTGGGGGCGAGGTCATCGTCGGGGCGTAGCCTAGCCCAGCCGCGGGTTCTCCTCTCGGCCGGCTGTGATCTGGCGGAACGGAGGCTTCGCCGGCCGGACGCCCTCGCCTGCCCGGCGCAGTCAGAGTGGCCTGGCGCAGTCAGACTGGCATGGAGCCCGGGGTCCGGCGTCCGGGGAGCCCTAGGCGACGGGAGGTAAGCGGCGCGGCCTGCCGGGTGGGCGGTTCGGCAGGCCGTTGATGTCGACATTCAGAGAAGGATTATGTGGCCGCGTTCCTGCTCTCGCCGTACGCCGCACGGGGTCGAACGATCGTTGGGCTGTGGTCGTGGCCAGGAAATGTGGCGGACGCCACCGAGCGCGGCCCGCTCCGAGCGCCATTGACACGACTCCGATGGCCGCAAACGCGCCGGCGACGGCTCGTGGCCCGTCGTTGCCGGCCGGCTAATCCTTCTGTGACTGCGGCGGCACCGGCCGGGAGCTGCGGCAGCACGCGCGGCGGCACCGGCCGGGAGCTGCGGCAGCACGCGCGGCGGCGCGCGCGAGGGCACGGACCGGGCCCGGCCGGGGCACGCACCAGAGCAGAAGCGGCACGCACCGGTACCGGCCGAGGCATGGACTCGCCCGCGCGAGGGCACGGACCGGGCCCGGCCGGGGCACGGACCGGCACATGCGAAGGCTCGAGCCCTTGCCGGACCCACGGCCGCCGGGCCTCGGGCGTCGCCTCAGCGGGCACACACCGCGGTGGCGTCATGCACCCGGGACCATCAGCCGCTGGGTCCGACCGGTCGCGCTCGGTGAGGCACGCCGGGAAGACGGGAGCAGGCCCGGTCGGTGCCGATGAAGATCCCCCGCGGACCGAACAGCGCCAGGCCGACCGCCCGAAAGATCCCCCGCGGACCGAACAGCGTCAGGCCGATCGCCCGAAAGATCCCCCGCGGACCGAACAGCGTCAGACCGATCGCCGGGAAGGCCCCCCCGCGCCCGACAGCGTCAGGCCGATTGTCAGGAGGCGCGCGACCCGCTCCGCGACCCGTTCGACCGGGGCGGCGCCGGCGGCCATCGCCTGCTCGACCGTCGCGGGCCCTTCCGTGACCGGCACGACGACCGCCTCGAACTCGGCCAGGGCCGTGATTCCCTCGGGCTCGACGCCGCCGCCGACGGCTACGCAGGCGATCCCGGCCGCCGCCGCCCGTCGGGCCACCCCGAGCGCGGTCTTGCCGAACGCGGTCTGGGCATCGATCCTCCCCTCGCCGGTGACGACGAGATCGGCCGAGCGCAGGCGCCCGTCGAGGTCGGTTTCCTCCATCACCAGCTCGACCCCGGCCACGAGCTCCAGGCTGGCCAGTCGGTCGCGCAGGCAGAGGAGACCGAACGTCGTCCCGCCGGCCGCCCCCGCCCCGGGCGTGTCGCGCTCGCGCCGGCCGGTCGTCGCCTCGAGGAGATCGGCATAGCGCGCCAGGGCCGCGTCGAGCGCGGCAACCGCGGCGGCGTCGGCACCCTTCTGGGGTCCGTACGTGGCCGCTGCCCCGGCCGGCCCGAGGAGCGGGTTCGTCACGTCGCAGGCGATCCGCAGCTCGAGCTCGGCGAGCCGCGGATCGAGCCCGGACAGATCGATCCGGGCGAGCTGGGCCAGGGCGGCCCCACCGTCCGGCAGCTCGTGCCCGCCGGCGTCGAGGAGCCGGGCGCCGAGCGCGGCCAGGATGCCCGAGCCACCGTCGGTCGTGGCGCTGCCGCCGACGCCGAGCACGACGTGGCGGACGCCGGCGTCGAGGACCGCCGCCAGGACCTCGCCGGTGCCCCGGGTCGAGGCGCGTCCGGCATCACGCTCGAGGCCACGGAGGCGGGAGAGTCCGGAGGCCTCGGCCAGCTCGACCACGGCCCGCGCGCCCCGGCCGTCGGTCGCGAGAAACCAGCGCGCGGTCAGCGGTCGACCGAGCGGGTCGTGCGCCGCCGCCTCGCGCCACTCCCAGCCGCCGGCGGCATGGATGGCGACGAGCGTGCCCTCTCCGCCGTCGGCCAGAGGCGAGAGGCAGAGTCGATCGCCCGGCCGCGCTCGCGCCCAGCCGCGCCCGAGTGCCTCGGCGACCTCGAGCGAGCTGAGCGAGCCCTTGAACGAGTCAGGAGCGAAGACGACCGTGAGCGGTCGACCCATCAACGGCCAATCCGCTCGGCCGGCCCGGGGCCCGCGCTGGAGGGCCCGACGACCTCGAGGGGCAGCCCGGCCGCGGCAGCCTGACGGCGCTCGAGGTACTCCGGGATGCGCACCATCGGCGGCCGCTCCTGGTCGGCCAGCTCGATCACCTCGAGGCTCAGGTGGCCGCGCCCGGAGCGGGGCAGCTTCATCGTCGACCCGAGCTCCGCGAACAGGCGCGCCTTGCGACGCTCCTCGAGCCGGCGCACGACCGCCTGGAGGATGACGAAGCTCATCCGCGACAGCCCCTCGAGCTCCTGGTTGCGGTGAATCCGCCGTTCGAGGTCCACCTGGCCGAGCCCCTCGAGACCCACCCGCTCGGCGATGTCGATCAGGTGCCCGATCTCGACCGCGTAGCCGGTGAAGAACGGGATCGTCTCGAGCAGCGAGCGACGGCCCGCGTACTCGCCCGACAGGGGCTGGATGAACCCCGACAGCTCGGGGAAGAAGAGGTTGATCAGCGGTCGCGCCACGAGCTCGGTCACCCGGCCACCGCCGCCCTCCTTGAGGATCCCGCCCTCGACGATCGGACGCTGGTAGTAGCCCTTGACGTACTGGATCCGGGGTTCGTGGAGGAGCGGCCCGAGCGTCCCGTAGACCATCCGATGGTGCCAGTTCCGGACGTCGGTGTCGGCCCACACGACGATCTCGCCGCTCGTCTCGTAGAGGCTCTTCCAGAGCGCCTCGCCCTTGCCCCGGAACGAGCCGTAGCGGGGGAGGACGTCGGGGTGCTGGACGACCCGGGCACCCTCGGCCTCGGCGATCTCGCGGGTCCGGTCGGTCGAGGCGGAGTCGATGACCAGGATCTCGTCGAGCAGCGGGACGCGGCCCATCAGCTCGCGGATCGAGCGGCGGACGATCGGGCCGATCGTCTCCTCCTCGTTCAGGGTCGGCAGGACGAGGCTGATCGTGACGCCCTGCTTCTCCTTGAGCTGGACGAGCCGGCGCAGGTCGCCGAACTCGGCGTGGTGGAAGTTCGACTCGCCGAACCAGCGCTCGACGCGGGCGGGGACCGCCCGGACCTCCTCCGCGGCCCGGTCCGCGGCGGCGAGCGTCTCGGCCTTGTCGGCCAGCTGCTCGAACGTGTGCCGGCTGAGCGGCTCGCGCGTCTTGACCACGACGACGGTCGGCCGGGCGCGGGTCGCGATCGCCTCAGGGAGGGCGCCAAAGAGGATGCCACGGGCGTCGTCGCCGGCCGTCGGCGGAGCAGCCGAGGCGCCCATGATCACGAGATCGGCGCTGTCCGCCTCACGCAGGATCGCGTTCCGGACGTTGGCGGCCTCGCGCAGGAGCGGCTCACCACGCCCGTCGATGTGCTGGCGGATGAACGACGCCAGCGCCCGCTCGGCCTGGGCCCGGACGGCCATGGTGATCCCGGGCGGGACGAGATGGAGGACGACGACCTGGGCCCCGTGGCGCTGGGCGATCGCGTCCGCGAAGTGGAGCGCCAGCTCGGCGTGGGGGCCGCCCCGGACCGGGACGAGGATGCGCCGGATCTCTCCGGCGCCGCGCTGCTTCACAACCGCGATGTCGCAGGGCGACTCGCGGACGACCTCGTCGATCGTTGGGCTGATCACCGCCCCGTGGTTGCCGTCGCGGCCGGCGGTCGTGGCCACGGCTCCGCCACCATCCCGGGCCGACCGGGCCGCGGTTGAGGTCGACCTCGGGCCGCCCCGGGCGCTCGCCTTGCCGCCCCAGCCGAAGATGATCAGGTCGGCCTCCTGCTCGGCGGCCGCCTCGATGATCCCCTCCGCGGCATGCCGGCCGATCCGGACGATCGGCTGGATCGTCGTCCCCTCAGGCGCGAAGTCGAGGACCCGCTGGAGGAGGCGGCGCGCCTGGCGGGCCCGCGTCGCGCCCTCCGAGAGCGGCATCCCTTCGGGCACCTCGACGATCCCGAGCGCGGTCAGCTGGCCCGAGCGTCGGTCGACGAGGTCGGCGCCGATCCGGATCAGCTCCTCGGCCGTGGCCGGGTTGGCGAGTGGGATCAGGACGCGGGCGGGCAGGGGCGAGCGGGTCGTCATGCCGGCCTCGGCTCGGCGGTTGGCGCGGCTGCCGGTTCGGTCGCCGGCTCGGCGGTCGGCGCGGCTGCCGGTTCGGCCGCCCCTTCAGCCGCCCGTTCGGCCGCCAGGCGCTGCCAGCCCTCCACCAGGTACGGCTTCAGAAGCTCGAACTCGCGGGCCTGGCGCTCGACCCGCTCCTCGGCCTGCTCGCCGGTCAGGCCCCGGTTCTCGATCACGAAGCTGCCCACCCGGCCGAAATAGAGCGGGACCAGGGCGGCCACGAACCGGTCGATCGCGCCCGGGTCGCGGGCAACGGCGATCACGAGGTCGTAGATCACCCGGGCCCAGCAGTCATCGGGAAAGCTGAACCCGGCCAGGGCGTCGGACATCTGGTCCGTGGTCAGCCCGGCCGGGCTCGCCCCGGCGGCATGGATGCCGAGCCGGCGCTCGGCGGCCGCAACCGCGGCCCCCGCCTCGGCCGCCAGGGCCAGGACCATCTCGTGCGTCGCGGGGGCGAGCATCGCGGCCCATGTCCCGGCCAGGCTGAGCGAGCCCTGGTGGAACTCGGAGACGAGCCGGATCGTGTTCACCTCGAGTGGCGGCGGCTCCATGATCCGCTCGAAGCCGTAGGCCGGGACCTCGTGGCTACCCCGGATCGGCAGCCAGTGCTCGGCGTTCGCCACCGCCAGACGCAGGATCGTGGCCACGACCTGGCGGAACATTGGCCCGAGGTCGGCGCCCGGGTCCTTCGGGTCGTGGACCTTGGCCCCCAGCCGGGTCTGGCAGATCGCGAAGCCGCCGGTGATCGCGGCCGTCGTCATCCAGATGTCGATCCCGAACCGGCTGACGTCGGGGGTCCAGTCGTCGCGCTCGAGGTAATGGCGGACGAGGTCGCCCGAGACGCCGAAGTCGCCCCCGATCGGCTGGCGGATCCGGCGCCCGTAGAGGGCCCGGGTGAGCGGGTAGGTGACCGTGTTCGTGATCGTGCCGTCGTACTTGTAGCGGTTGTAGAGCGGGGCCACGAAGTCGTAGCCGCCCTTGAGGATCGGCCCGGCCAGGAGCTCGATCCACTCGGGGACGATCGAACGCAGGTCGGAGTCGACGACGACGAGGGCCTGGACCTCGAGCGCGGCGGCGATCTCGAAGATCGTCCGCAGGGCGGCCCCCTTGCCGCCGACGCCATCGACCTCGGGGTAGGTCAGGCTGACCCGCTGGAGGCGGTTGGCCGGCCGGACCAGGAGGACCCGTTCGACGTAGTCGGGCGGCTCGGTCTCGACCACGACGCGCTGGGTTCCGTCGGGCGAGCCGGCATCGGAATTGACCACGATCGGGCGCAGGTCGGGGAAGTACTGGACGAGACCGGCCTGGGCGGCGCGGACGACGTAGCCGATCGTCGTCGCGTTCTTGAAGCTCGGGATGCCGACCATGATGTCGGCGTGGCCGAGCCGCTCGATCTCGGCGCGGATGCTGGGCGTGAGGACGGAGGCGGGCACGAGCCTTAGCGCTTCGGGATCCGGACGACCGTCCAGTCGCGGGCGGTGCCGCCGGGCTGGTAGCGGCTGTTGGCGGCTTTGTAGGCGACCGAGACGAAGCCGAGGGCGCGCCACGTCCCGAGCCAACTGCCGATCGGCTCTCGGACGTAGGCGCTGCGGCGCACGAGCTCGGTCTCCCCGAGCGCGCTCTCGAGCAGGCGTTTGCGCTCGAGGAGGGGAACCTCGAGCAGGGGCGTCCCGTCGATCGCGAGCAGATCGACCGCCACGAAGGCGAGCGGGCTGTCGGCGGTCTCGGCGGCAGCGACGGCCCGGGCCTCCTCGGCCAGCTCCCGGCGCCGGCCGCCCCGGCCCAGGAGCATCCCGGCAGCCGTCTCTGCCGCGCCCGGCACCTCCATGCTGCCCAGGCCGCTCGTCGATGGCGTGTCGGTGGCCTGGTGGGTGAGATAGCCGTCCAGGACGAGCGATTCGGCCCGCAGCGCACCGCCCAGCTCGTCGGCGATCGCCTCGAGGCCGTCTTCGGTGGCTGGGCTGACGGTTGCGCCGGCGGCGTCCCAGACCTCCACGACCGGACCGGCGGCCGAACGCTCGAGGTGGACGAGGACGCGCCGGCCGATCCAGAGCGGCTCGACGAGCGGATCGCGGATGTCGCGGGCGCTGGCCGTGCCGAACGCCTGGGGCCGCCAGCGGCGAAGGTCGCGACTAGCGCCCTGCTCGATCACGTCATCGATCGTACACCCGGCCGCTATCATCGGCAGTGTGAGTGGTCCGGATTCGTCCACGCCTGTGCCCGCGCCGGTGTCAGCGCCCGGGTCGTCCGCGCCCGTGGCGCAGTCGCCCGCAGCCGACCGCTCCGCGCCCCACGGGCGTTCGGTTGGTGCCCGGCTGGCGGCGATGACCCCGGACGGCCGGGCCCGGGTCCCGGCCGCCTGGGCCCTGTACGACTTCGCGAACACGATCTTCTCGGCCGCGATCGTGTCGACCGCGATGGGTCTCTGGCTGACCGCTCCCGAGCGGCTGGGCAACGACACCGGGCAGCTCGTCTACTCGATCGCGGTCGCCGTCAGCGTCGGGCTGAACGCGCTCGTCTCGCCGGTCCTCGGCGCGCTCAGCGACCGGGCCGGTCGGCGCCTGCCGTTCCTCCTCTTCTTCACCGTCCTGACGATCGTGCCCACGGCGCTCATCGGCCCGAGCCCGGCGCTGGTCGGGGCGCTCCTGTTCACGGTCGCGAACTTCGCCTACCAGGCCGCCCTGATCTACTACGACGCGACCCTCTCGGCGGTCTCGTTGCCCTCGACCCGGGGCACGCTGTCCGGGATCGGGGTCGGGGTCGGCTACCTGGGCACGATCTTCGTCGCCCTCATCCTCATCCTGCTGGGCACCGAGCAGCCGGAGCCGATCTTCCTGATCAGCGCCGTCCTGTTCGCGATCTTCGCCGCCCCGATCTTCCTGATCGTGCGCGAAACACCCCGGCCGGGAGCGAGGCCGATCACCTGGCGGGAGGTCACGACCTCGCTCGGGCAGCTCCTGGTCACGATCGACGACGCGCGGCGGATCCCGGGGCTGCTCCGGTTCCTGGTCGGGCGCTTCTTCTACAGCGACGCGGTGAACACGCTGATCGTGGTCATGAGCGTGATCGCGGTCCGGGCCATGGGCTTCAGCCAGACCCAGTTCCTGATGATCCTGCTGATGCTGACGGTCGTGGCGATCGGGATGAGCTTGGCCTGGGGGGCGCTCGTCGACCGCTTCGGACCAAAGCGAACGCTGATGGCGGTCCTCGCCTCGTGGGTCGTGGGGCTCGTCCTGGGCGTCGTCTCGCTGGGCATGGCCGGCACGCTCGTCGGGAACGTCCTGTTCCTGCTCGCCGGCGCGATCCTCGGCAGCGGCCTCGGTGGTGTCCAGGTCGCCGACCGGGTGTTCATGATCCGGCTCTCGCCGCGGGCGCAGCTGGGCGAGTTCTTCGGCCTCTATGGGCTCGTCGGCAAGGGCTCGCAGGTCGTCGGCCAGATCCTGTACGGGCTGATCGTGTTCTTGTTCTTCTCGTCGCTCGGCAACGGCGCCTACCAGCTGGCGGTGGCCTCGCTCGTGGTGACGATGCTGTTCGGGGTCTGGCTGATCTGGCCCGTGAGCGACCGGGTGCCGGTGGCCGGAACCTGTCATCAAGTCGACTGAGACACCCGGGCGCCGGGTTAGGCTCGCGGTACCCCCCTTGCGAAGCTTCAGGGTGACGTGCATGAACCCATCGTCCGTCCGCGAAAGCGGGTCAACTCCACACGGACAGGACTGGTCGTGGAACAGGGCACGGGTCACCGATAATATGGATAAGGTCTTGACCGAGAGTATAAGTATAGTAATGTCCGCGTAGGCACGTGATTGACTATCCGTGACGAGAAGGGGGTCTTCATGTTGGCGCGAGGGGGTCTTCGACGGGCGCGCCCTACCTGCGGGGTCGCGGTTCTTGCGGTCCTTGCCTCGGTCATCTCACTTGCGCATCCTGGGGAAGCTCTTGGGTATAACCCGAGCGGGGCGGCCAGCTATGCGGATGCGCACTGGAACGTTTGTGGCGTGCCACAGCAGTACCAGTGCATCAGCAATGATTGCACCGCCTTTGTTTCTGAGTCACTCCACAGCGGCGGCGCTTATCCGTTCGACACGAATGGCACCATCCCCAAGGGTGGTACGTCGGACGATACCCAGTGGTACATGCTCTACCAGCCCGCGACCGGGAACTACATCTGGAGCAGCTCCTTCACCTTTGCGCAGAATTTCCGCAACTATCTGCTGGGGACCTACCCCGGCGGCTGGGATCGAGGGACGAAACCTGGGACTAGCCTCGACGCCGACTCTGGCGTGGGAACCGGCGACGTCCTGTTCTACGATTGGAATCCGTCCTGGCCGGACGGCGGCAGCGAACCGTACGACCACGTCAATCTCGTGGTTGGATACGGGGTCAGCTCCGATAGCTACAACGGCGACTACATCGACGGCCACTCAAACTACCGCTATCACGTGTTCTGGACGCTTCGCACCTACAACGCGCATGTCCAGACCACCGTAATCAACGCGGTGTATGTCGACACCAGGAACTAAGGTGGTGAGGACAATGGCATTCCCTGATATACGTTCACGTGCGCGCCCCATCTCCGCAGGGTTGATTGCAGTTGCGTTGATTGCGGCGCTTGCGGGCTTGGGGGCCAAGCCAGAGGACCCAGAAGCCCCTCGGGTGCAGGAGGCGGTGCGAGGCGCCATCAACGATGCGATGGATGCTGGAACCTTCAAGGTGCCTGAGTGGACGAGCGGTCGACTCGATGCCGTGACCGTCCAGGCGATGCATGTGACGCTCGACCGGCGGCTCGAGGAGCACATGACCGGCCGGGCTCTAGCCGCCTGGCAGGCCGCCCTTCATGAGTCGATCGATCGTGACAGCGATGGCGAGCACGTAGTCGTCACGGCGGGTGGCGCCGACAAGATCGAATTCGAGGCGGTGGGGGTAGACGGTGACTCAGCTAGCGCCACAGGCCGAGTGCATGTCTGGGTGACCTGGGTGATCCTCAAGGCCGACGTTCAGGGTCCCCATAGGGCACGGCCGGCCCAGTGGGACACTTTTTCGGCATCTCTTGTGCGGAGCGACGGACGTTGGTACGTCGAGACCCTCCGGCTGGAACCCGAGACGGGCGCATAGCGAAACGCAACTGACGCGGATGCACCGAGATGAGCCACAGGCTGGGCACCGATGGCTGGACTGGCGCTGAAGCGGCGCACGCGATCTCCTCGAGTCCTGCGTCGTCCTACCGCGGATAGTAGCCTGCTCGGACCCGCTGGCCGGCGGCCATTGACAGCCCGATGCAGTACACAGCTCGGTGCAATCGTTCGTCGATGACGGCTTGCCATGTGGAGGGTCATCACGAGACAAGGTCATCCTCGTTCTCATCCATGAAGGAGCGGGCGCCACTCCTCTGGCTGGCCCAGCTGGGTCATGCCGGCGTTGCAGACGAGGATGTCGAGCCGGCCGTGAGCGGCGAGCGCTTCCGCGACAACGATCCGCTCGGCGGTAGCGAACCGAGTCAGGTC